>DOKQ01000124.1 GCA_003510215.1 Erysipelotrichaceae bacterium | reverse complement strand
TAGGTATCTCTTTTAAATTTAAAGCTCCCGTTGAATCAAGGACACGACCATTAAACTTGAAACCATCAATTTCTATCGGACGACTTCCCGTCGCAATGATGGCTTCATTAAACTGATATGATGAAGACTCTTCACCATTTACAACTCGCAGATGATTGGGTCCATTAAAAAATGCTGAGCCCTTAATGATTTCTATCTTATTCTTTTTCAATAACATCTCAACACCTTTTGTCAATTTGCTAATGACTTCTTCATCTTTCCAACGTTGAGTTTTCTCTAAGTTGACCTCAACCTCTTTCGCACTAACACCAAATTTATCTGCTTTGACATCCACATAATGATGAGCAGCATGAATTAACACCTTAGATGGAATGCATCCAACATTCAGACAAACCCCACCAAACGCATCTCTTTCAATGATTGCTACTTTTTTTCCAAGTTGTGCGGCACGAATCGCAGCAACGTAGCCTCCAGGGCCAGAACCAATGACAACCAGCTCTAGATCTCGAGCAAAATCTCCAACGACCATTTCATCATCATCCTTCCATTAATAAGAGTTCAGGATTTGCCAAAAGGCGTTTCAGTTCATTCATTGCACGTTGAGCCATCGCTCCATCCACAATCCTATGATCAAAACTCATCGACAAATGCAGAACACTTCCAATTCCTAGTGTATCATCTTCAAGTACAATTGGTTTCTTCTCAATTCTTCCCATGCCAAATATTGCAACTTCAGGGAAGTTAATGATGGGTGTAAACCACTTCCCTCCAATATTACCAACGTTGGTAATGGTTGTAGATCCATCTCTCATTTCAAAAGGTTCCAACGTACCCTCGTGGGCTTTGTTTGCTAAATCAGTAATTTCCTTTGCAATTGTGAATATCCCTTTTCGATCCGCATCCTTAATGTTTGGCACATATAGTCCGCGTTGAGTATCTACCGCAAATCCTATATTGAAATAATTTCTATATACGATTTCTTCTGTTGCTTCATCAATGCTTGCATTAAGAACTGGGTATTTGCGCAAAACAGTAATCAATGCTTTCGTCATGTATGCCAAGTAAGTTAGCTTAACATCTTGATTATCCGCTATTTCTTTAAACCGTTGAAGATGAGTGATTAATTTTGATACCTCGACCTCATCAAAAATCGCAACATGAACCGCATGTGCTTTTGAATTAACCATCGCTCTTGAAATTGCTCGTCTTGTGATGGACATCTTTTCGCGCGTCGTTTTGTCAGTTTCAACAACTGCATATGCCTCGTGTACATCATGCTGTGCGATCGAACTCTTTTTCACTTCCGATGTTTCTTGAATTGCATTTTCTTTTACTGGATTCGACAAGAATGCATCAATATCCTCTCTTATTATGTGTCCATGCTTTCCACTTCCAGAAATACTCGACAGTTCAACACTTTTGTCTCGGGCATATTGACGAACAGATGGCATCGCCAACACTCTTTTAGCAACCACGGACGGATTTGATCGTTCACTTGATGATTGAAGCTGCATCTTTGAAGTTGTAGCTAGAACTTCCTTATCCTTCGCTAAAGAAACAGACCCTTCCACTGAAATTTCAGCAATTGCATCACCAATTTGTGCAGTGTTTCCCGCCTCAACTAAAATTCTAGAAAGGATTCCTGAAACGGGTGAAGGTACTTCTTGCAATAGTTTGTCATTTTGCACCTCAACAATTGCTTCATCTTCAGTGATACTATCTCCTACAGACACAAGCCATGTGACGAGTTTTCCCTCCGCAATTCCCTCTCCAACTTTTGGTAAGCGAAAAATATAGATCGAACTTTGTTTGGTTGAATCTCTTACTCCCTCTTTGATTGCAGGCATTTTTAATTTATAAGCCATTGATTTCACCTCCTTAATCAAAGTTGATTGCTTCTTTTACTTTATCAATGATATCCTGTGCATCTGGTAGCCAATCATTTTCTGCTAAACTAAACGCATACACACTATCAGGCGCGGAAACACGCCCAATTGGTGCTTTCAACGCGAGTATTGCCCTTTTTCGTTCAGCCATTTCTGCCATGATTGTTGATGCAACTCCCGCTTGGCGTTGTGCTTCTTGCACGACCACCAATCTACCGGTCTTTTCAACCGATTGAATGATTGTCTCAATATCAATTGGTGATACCGTTCTTAAATCAATAACTTCAACCGAAATACCTTCTTCATCAAGTTGTTTTGCAACTTTAAGTGCTTCATGAACCATGTATCCATATGTAACGATGCTTACATCGGTTCCTTCAAAAACTATTTTCGCCTTTCCAAGAGGAACCGTATAATATTCCTCTGGAACTTCCTCTTTGAATGAACGATATAATTTCATGTGTTCTAAAAATATCACTGGATCATCATCTTCGATGGACGCTAGTAATAAACCTTTCGCATCGAATGGATTGCTTGGAATCACTACTTTTATACCCGGAATTTGAGCCATCAAACCTTCTAGGCTATCTGAGTGAAGTTCAGGAGCATGAACACCCCCACCAAATGGTGAGCGAATTGTAATTGGCATCGTACGAGTACCCCCGGTTCGATACCGGGTACGTGACATTTGGCCCGCAATGCCATCCATTACTTCAAAGATAAATCCGAAAAATTGAATCTCTGGGATGGGTCTGAAATTTTCAAATGCCAAACCAATCGCCAATCCTCCAATTGCAGATTCAGCTAAGGGTGTATCGAAAACCCGTTCTTCACCATACTTGGCCTGCAAACCTTGTGTTGCTCGAAATACTCCGCCGTTTAACCCAACATCTTGACCAAATATTAATGTATTTTCATCTTTTTCGAGAGCATTATCAAGTGCATTCGTTATGGCTTGAATCATTGTTAACTGTGCCATGAATCATTCACCTTCCTTCTTCTTATAAGATTCAATTTGCTCCTTGAGTACTTGTGTAGGTTCTTCAAACATCAACTCCAGCAACTGAGAAATCTTTTGTTTTGGAGCATCGTCTGCTTTTTTAACAGCTTCTTGAATTTGTTGATCAAACTGCTTAATCAGACCTTCTTCTTGATCTTGATTCCACAATCCTTTTTTAGTTAAATAAGTTCTCATGCGAATCATAGGATCTTTTCCTTCCCATTCGGCATAACTGTCCTCATCGCGATATAATTTAGGATCATCACCGGACATGGAATGCGGTTGGAATCGAGAAGTAAATGTTTCAATTAAGATCGGACCATTGCCAGCAAGTGCCCAATCCCTTGCTGCTTTTGCGATTGCATAAACAGCTAATGGATCCATTCCATCCACTAGAACTCCCGGTATACCTGCTGCAGCTGCTTTTTGTGCCAGCGTATTTGCGGCAGTTTGCTTACGCCATGGCGTTGAAATTGCATATTGGTTATTTTGAACGATGAAAACCACTGGTACTTTAAATGCTCCAGCCACGTTAATCCCTTCATAGAAGTCACCTTGAGAAGAACCTCCATCTCCTGTGTAAGTAAATACCACTTGTTTCTTACCACGCTTTTTAAAACCGAGTCCAACCCCTGCAGCCTTAATATACTGCGCCCCAATAATAATTTCAGGAGTCGTCGAAAGGAAGTCTTCGGGATACATTCCCCCTTCGACATGACCTTTACTCCACAAAAAAGCTTTATAAAGTGGTAACCCCCGTTTTACAAGTATCGGAATATCACGATACCCTGGCAAAAGATAATCGTTCTTATCAAACGCAAGGCAACTAGCCAATTGACTTGCCTCTTGTCCTGCGGATGGCCCAAAAAAACCTAAACGTCCTTGACGCGCTAAGATGACGGAGCGATCATTTAACGCACGTGACCACAGCATATCCTTAAATAACTGAACAAGCTCCTCATTACTTAAGTCTGGTACTAAATCACTGTTCACGATATCCCCTTTTTCATTGAGTATTTGAATCATCTGATAGTTCTCTTCGACGGATTTAAGGTGAGCAGCGAAATCAAATTTCTTTTTATTTATCATGATTTATCCCTGATCCTTTCTGTTTTATAGTTTGAATTACATATACTTTCTCTACAAAATAGATTTATATAATTGAACTTACATTGATAAGCATCGTTCTAATCAAACATCAGTATCAAAATTTCATCTTTAGTGATTTCACCAAAACATTCACTTAAATCAATACGACTTAACGTGGAATCAACGTCTAAACGATGGAATCGGATATTCTTTAATCTCTCTTCAACCTCATTCACTTCCTTAAAACCTAAGGTATCGATAACAAAACGAATGGACTGAATATGTCCTTGCTTAACATCCACTTTAAGCTCAAGGTCTTTGCCTTTAAAGTGTTTTTTATTCACGATGTTAAATTCTGGTGATTTACCATAGATCCAATCCCATGTGGCGAATTTGTTCATTGCTTCAAATTCAATCCTTGCGATTTCGTTTTCACTCAAGACAATTTCTTTGTCTTGACCTTGGTTTGAAAGAAAAAAATGCAATGAACTCCAAAAATCGAACATGTTGGTACTTTCGGGTAGATACCCTTTTATGTTGGTAACTCTTGATCGAACCGATTTCACACCATTCGATGTATATTTATTAGAAGTAACATGCAATGCATGTTCCATATCTTCTAGATTCGCATCAAACAGCAATGTTCCATGATACATCAACTTTCGATTGGCCATGCGTTGAGCATTTCCGGAAATCTTCAAACCATCAATCATTAAATCATTTCTGACTGAAGACGTTACGATAACTCCCATTTCCTTCAATGCATCAATAATCGGAAAAATGAATTTATTATGGTTAACTTCACCTGGATCTTCAATATTGATAATGAAAGAAAAGTTTAAATTACCAAGATCATGATATACTGCTCCACCTCCTGACACGCGTCGAGCTACTTTGATATGATTTCTTTCAATAAAAGCGTGATTAATTTCTTCAAACGTATTTTGGTTTTTACCAACAATAACAGAAGGTTCGTTTCGCCATAAGTAGAAGAAATCTTCATCTAGATCAATGTGTTTCAGAGCATACTCGTCAAATGCTAGGTTGAAATAGGGATTCGTTGATTTGTTTAACAAATAGCGCATTCCATCTTCCTCCTTTATAATCATCTTATGCTTTGACTTGTGAAAGGTCAACCGATATGAACTTGTTAGAATTTCAAAGCACTGCTATACTTTGGACGTTATATCAAAACGAGCTACTGGCTAAGCCAACAGTACGTAAGACCAAAGCAATCCAATAAAAACCTGCTCGATACATATCCCATTGAATAATAAAATGAAGTCTACTATAAAGACTCGATGTACTATCTACTCAATCGATATCTGATTATCGCGACATCCTTATGATGATACTAGTTTGCGATGCTCAGTTAAAAGAGGCATACAACCTCTTCACTCATCTGCACCTGTTTTGCAAAGTAAGCACAGAGCAGGAATCTAGAACACATCTTAATCAACTCATTCAATATCTCCAACAGTCCAACATCGAGCAAATGAATCGAATACCTACACACTTACTCAATGGATAAGAGAGATTATCCATTCGTTTATTACAATCCCTAACACAGAGAAACGAATTCATAATGCCATCATTTAATAAACCACCTTCTATATATCCTTTAAGCGTTGAAAAAGACCAGGTTACTTAACCCGGTCTTCATACCTTTACCGATTCATGGGGCATGTTCACCCCAAGTTACCCTTGAATACCTATACCTCATTTCCCTAAAAATGCAACATGTTTATGTCAAACCCTATTCCCACTCTCTGTTTTGACTTTTTCACGCGCTCCATCGGGCTATTTCACGTGGTTCTAAGTTATTATTTTCAGCTTTATCGACGCTTTTTCCCATCTATTAAGGTCGATAGTACGCTTTTAGTACGGTTTTTTCACGCATCTCAGGCGTTAATTTTGACATCACTATTCTAAGTTTTGAACTATTATATCCTGCAGAGACTTCTAAATCAATTTTATTATGTTAATATCTCACCTCTCTGCCACCGCCTCTTTTGGGGCGGTTTTTTATTGAAGGAAATTTTCAAAATAAGCATTTAAAAAGAATCCAGGAGGGTCACAATGGAAAATCAATTTTACGATCAACAGTATCTGAAACTCTGCTCTATTGCAGATAAAGAAGGAAGAGCCTTCGCTCGTACTGCATTAGAATCCTTTGCCGATCGAGAAAGTCTACAAATGTTTTTAAACTCGCTGTTTTACAACCACTCCATTATGGAGAGTGATCAGTTCGCCGTTTATCTTGGCCTGATGTATGAATTCATCGGGCAGGAAATGCCGGATGATATGGACTGCTATATCGTCATGGATCAAGAGTCCAATATCTTTTTCAGCTACTTTCTTACAACATTATAAATGTCAAGATAAG
>DOKQ01000167.1 GCA_003510215.1 Erysipelotrichaceae bacterium | reverse complement strand
ATCGTCGCCGATGCATGGGAGAAAACGTGTGTTGCTTTAGGAGCTCTACGTCTATTCTTCCGTGATAAACTTGAGCTTGTTCGCAGTGATGAGTTTGCCTTTGCGTGGGTTGTGGACTTTCCACTATTTGAATTGGATGAGGAAGAAAACCGTCTGGTAGCCCGTCACCATCCATTTACCCGTCCAAAAGCGGAAGATGCTCATAAGTTATCGACAGATCCATTGTCTGTAAAGGCATGTGCCTACGACCTTGTTCTCAATGGGTTTGAGGTTGCGGGTGGTTCACTGCGGATTTATGATCAAGCGATGCAATCTCAACTCTTTGAGTTGATCGGCTTTAGCAAAGAGCAGATTGAAAAACGCTTTGGCTTCTTTGTGGATGCATTTCAATATGGTACCCCACCTCATGGTGGCATTGCCTTTGGTCTTGACCGATTGGCTATGGTACTTACCGAATCGGATTCCCTTCGTGATGTGATCGCATTCCCTAAAAATGCATCTGCACGCTGTCCGTTGACGGAAGCACCTACACCGGTTGAAAACAAGCAGCTGAATGAGTTGCATTTAAGTATTGTGGCGAAACAAAAATAGTCATGGAGTGCTTAAGAAATTGTTAAATGAAGTTTCTTTACGGTGATAACTAATTCATTTGACATTATTTTAGGTATATGATAAAGTACTAACGAAAAGTAAATATCTTCAGGGCAGGGTGAAATTCCCGACCGGCGGTAAACCCCGCGAGCTTGTAAAAGCATGATCCGTTGTGATTACGGAGGCGACAGTAAAGTCTGGATGGAAGAAGAACACGTCAAAATGGCATCTTTTTAGCTATTTTTGCACCTGTAAATCAAAGCCCTGGGATAACTGGGGCTTTTTTGTGTGAGGTGAGTAACATGAGCCATGAATACTACATGCAACTGGCATTGGAAGAGGCAGTGAAGGGAAGAAGCTTTACAAGCCCGAATCCGATGGTGGGTGCCATCCTAGTTAAAGATGATCGAATCATTGGAAAAGGCTATCATCATGCGTATGGACAAGCCCATGCTGAGGTTGAAGCTATTGCAAGTGCAACTGAATCTGTTGAGGGTGCTACGATGTATGTGACTTTGGAACCTTGTAGTCATTATGGAAAAACCCCACCATGTTCTTTGGCACTAATCCAGGCAAAACTAAAGCAAGTTGTGGTTTCCACAACGGATCCTAACCCATTGGTTGCGGGTAAAGGGATTCAGATGCTACAATCTGCCGGGATTGATGTGATTACCGGGGTGCTGGAAGAAGAAGGAAAAGAGTTAAATCGGATTTTCTTTCACTTCATCCAGAAGAGAAGACCGTATGTCTTATTAAAGAGTGCGATGAGTCTTGATGGTAAGATTGCGACAAGAACAGGGAGTAGTCAATGGATTTCTTCGGTTGAATCACGAGCGCATGCACACACATTGCGCGCGAATTATCGAAGTATTCTAGTGGGTGTCAACACCGTAATTGCAGACAACCCTTCATTGACCACGCGACTTTCAACTCAGGTTCGGCAGCCGATTCGATGCATTTTGGATTCGACCGGTCGAATTCCGCTGGATTGTATCGTATTAAACGATGCTTACGTAAAGAACACCTGGGTGATGACCACTGAGCGAATGAGCGAGGATGTTGAGTCTCAAATTAAAGATAAAGGAGCTACGGTCATACGTTGTCTAAGTGATCAGGGTCAAGTTGATCTAAATGATTGTATCAGTAAGCTTTCATTCGCAGGTATTGATAGCCTTCTGATTGAAGGGGGAAGTGATGTGGCTTTTGGTGCACTCAAGGCAAACATTGTGGATGAGGTTATCTTCTATCTGGCTCCAAAAATTTTGGGGGGTAAAGAAGCATTTACTTCGATTGGCGGTCAGGGTGTAGCCACTGTGAATGAAGCGATTGAACTTAAGAAGATGAAAACAGAATGGATTGGAAATGACCTTGTTATTTCTGCTTTAGTTAAGAAAGGAGATAACTGATGTTTACTGGAATTATCGAAGAGATTGGAAAAGTTAAATCGATCCAGCGCAATGCGAAATCATCTTCGATGGTTATTTCTGCAATCAAGGTGCTGGAAGACACACAGGTTGGTGATAGTATTGCCACCAATGGTGTTTGTTTGACTGTGACTTCGAAGAGTACCCATGAGTTTACCGTGGATGTGATGGCACAGACGATGCGTAGCAGTAATCTTCATCATCTGAAACCCATGGATGAAGTAAATCTTGAACGTGCACTGACGCTGAGTACACGTCTTGGTGGCCATATTGTCTCGGGACATGTAGATTGTGTTGGAATTATCCAAAACTATCTACAGGAAGAAAATGCTGTTTGGATTACGATTGGACTTAGCGATGATGCTATGGGCTATATGATCGAAAAAGGGTCCATAACGTTGGATGGTGTCAGCTTAACGGTTCAACGAGTACATGCAAAATCCGTGGAAGTATCGATTATTCCACATACCAAAGAGGTAACAACGTTACTTAAAAAGAAACCGGGAGATTTTGTCAATGTGGAAGTGGATATGATTGCGAAATATGTGGAGCGTTTGTTACAAAGACCGACGAAGAAACCACTGAATGAAGATTTTCTAAAAGAACACGGGTTCTATTGAAAGGAGAATGTGAATGTTACATACGATTGAAGAAGCCATTGCGGATATTCGATTAGGTAAAATGATTGTCGTCATTGACGATGAGGATCGCGAAAATGAAGGGGATTTACTTATGGCTGCGGATGCAGTCACTCCGGAGGCGATTAACTTTATGGCTACATACGGCCGTGGGCTGATTTGTGTTCCGATGAGTGAAGAGAAGGCAAAAAAGCTTCAGTTAAATCAAATGGTGAATGAAAATTCGGATACTCATCATACAGCTTTTACGGTTTCTGTAGATGCGTTTGATTCGACCACCGGAATTTCAGCATTTGAACGAAGCCATACCATTCAGCTTTTAGCTTCCCAAGAGTCAAGACCTTCTGACTTCCGTCGACCTGGACACATCTTTCCCCTTGTGGCAAAGAATGGTGGAGTGATGATTCGCACAGGACACACAGAAGCAGCTGTCGACCTGGCGCAGCTTGCTGGATTTTCACCGATGGGAGTCATCTGTGAGATTATGAAAGATGATGGAACCATGGCACGTGTCAGTGATTTGGAAGTATTTTGTAAGAAGCATGATTTGAAAATGATCAGTATTGCCAATCTTGTATCCTATCTTCGTCAGAAACAAACGATTGTACAACGAGCCAGTGAAGCCGTGATGCCAACCAAATATGGTGAGTTTCAACTGATTGGGTATGAGAATCTTGTTACCAAGGAACATCATGTAGCTTTGATTAAAGGAGATATCACAACGGATACCCCTGTTTTGATCCGAGTACACAGTGAATGTTTGACCGGAGATGCTTTTGGGTCATTACGTTGCGACTGTGGCGATCAGTTTGCGGCAGCAATGCAAGCAATTGAGAAGGAAGGTCGCGGTATTTTACTTTATATGAGACAAGAAGGTCGTGGGATTGGTCTGATTAATAAAATCAAAGCCTATGCACTGCAGGATGAAGGCATGGATACAGTCGAAGCGAATCTAGCGTTAGGATTCCCTGAAGATATGAGAGATTATGGCGTTGGTGCACATATTCTTAATGATTTGGCTGTCAAAAAGCTTCGGTTGATGACAAATAATCCTAGAAAACTCGTTGGACTTGAAGGGTATGGAATTGAGATTGTAGAGCGAGTACCAATTCAGTTGAATCATAATGATCGCAATGAAATGTATCTTAAAACCAAAAAGGCTAAATTAGGTCACTATCTGCATTTTAAATAAATGTCAGAACAGGATATAGAAGATGGTTAAAATAACATAAAAAAGGAGAAATGAAAATGAAAACATTTGAAGGAAATTTAATTGCCCCTAAGGGGAAGTTTGCGATTGTATGTGGTCGATTTAATGAGTTTATCGGTGGTAAACTTGTGTCAGGTGCATTGGATGGTTTCCGCCGTCATGGTGTAAGTGAAGAGGATATTGATATGGCTTGGGTACCTGGTGCTTATGAAATTCCCCTTATTGCTGCGAAGCTTGCTAAAACGGGTAACTATGCGGGTGTTGTTTGCTTAGGTGCTGTTATTCGTGGATCTACACCTCACTTTGATTTTGTGGCTAATGAAGTGTCTAAAGGAGTTGCGACAGTTTCTTTGGAAACCGGCGTACCTGTCATCTTTGGCGTACTAACCACGGATACCATTGAGCAGGCGATTGAACGTGCTGGGACCAAAGCAGGGAATAAAGGATTTGATGCGGCTGTAACTGCCATTGAAATGGCGAATCTGCTGATATCCATTGAAGGATAATGAAAACGATTTTCTTTGACTATGATGGGACGATTCATGAAAGTATGTTTGTGTATCGTCCTGCAGTTTGTAAAGCCATTGAATTTTTAAACGAGCAGGGATATGATATATCTATACCTACAGAGGAAGTCTTTTCAAGTTTCATAGGGAAAAATCCAAGGGATATGTGGTTGGAGTTTGTGCCTTATGTCAGTGAGGATCTGCGTGAGCAGGCATCGATGGTGGTTTCAAAAACCATGGAAGAACTGATTCTTTCGGGACATTCGCAATGGTATCCGCACACTCGTAGCACACTTTTGCAATTGAAGGCTCAGGGACATCAGCTGATTCTCATCAGTAATTGCAAAAACTACTATATGAACTCACATAACGCAATGTTTCAACTGGATGAGATTTTTGATTTACTGATGGCATCGGAAGCTTATGGGTATCAAAGTAAGGCTGCCATGATTGAACAAGTGTTGGATCAGTTAAATCAAAGTCTCATTATGGTGGGAGATCGTGCCTATGATATTCAAGCGGGTAAAACGCATGGAATGAAAACGTTTGGGGCAGCCTATGGTTATGGAAGTCAGGAAGAGTTGGCTGATGCGGATATCCTTTTATCCTCTTTGAATGAAATTCTTCAATATGTTGAATGATTTGTGTAACTTTTTTAGATTAAATACACTCATAAACTATGGAGTGATACAATGAAACGAAAACATCAGGAAGAATTGGAAACAGTCTACCAGGCAACCGTGGATCTTATTTCCCGCCACGTATTTTTCAAGGTGCGTACACTAGAGGATGCTCAGGACATCGTTTCACAGGTTTACATCCAATACGCCCAATCCATTATTATGAAGAATCGGACCGTGGATAATGTGACTGCGTATCTGACGACCATTGCCAATCATCTGTGTGTTGCCTATTATAAAAGCAAAGCGAAGGAATCGGTGATCATCTCCGTTGATGAGGACCTGATTGAAACCGTCAGTGATGACACTGATGTTGAAGAAGAGGCATTTGATCATATTGAATCTGAACACCTCTGGAAGATGGTCCGTCAGTTAAGTGAAATGGAACAGAAAATCCTGATTGGTAAATTCCGTTTCAACCAAACCTTTAAGGAACTAGGGGAGAAACTGGGATTAAATGAGAATACAGTGAAAGTCAAATACTACCGATCACTGAAGAAAATGAAGAATATGATTGAACATGAAACTTTTTTCGACTCATTTGACTCATAAGGGGTGAGGAGGGTTAATATGAAAAAATTAAATAAAACCATTCGTGAACATGCCCTAAATGCAGAAGATATGAAACAAACCATGATGCAACAGTTGCATATTCGTAATAAACGGTCACAAACAAGAAATCTTCGTTTCGTGATGATGAGTTTGTCACTTGTCTTTGCACTTGTTATGGGTATCTTGTTTACACCAGGTATCGGAGCTCCAACACAAGTATCTGCTTATGCTATGGTCAGTGTGGACATCAATCCAAGTTTTGAACTCTATGTGGATGAGGATAAACATGTCATCGAAATCAAAGCTGTGAATGATGATGCTCTAACCATTGATACATCCGATTGGATCGGATTAGCTGTTGAGGATGTGATTGTTGAGTTAATTGCGAAAGCAAAAGAACTAGGATTTATCCAGTCTGAAGATGATGAAGAAGACTATATACTTGTTACTACCGTGTTGCTTGATGAAGAAAATGAGGACGAAGAGTATGAAGATTCATTAGGTCAACGAATTCAGGCTGCCATTGAACATGCGGGCGAACTTGAGGAAGGTATGCATGTTGCTATCATTAAGGCGACACTACGTGAAAAGTTTGAGGCTGAAGGCAAAGAAGTACCTCTTGGGCTCTATGTCATTCGCGGTTTCGTAGAAGAAGACGATGAATGGATTAAAGTCAGTGATTTTGTGAAAGAGGAAAAGAATGTACAAGCTTTAGAAAAGAAAGCTTCCAGAATGGTCCATAATCGCAACCGAGTTCAAGAAGAAGAACCTGAAGGTGAGACTGAAGAGAATCGTGAGGAAAATCAGAACCATCGTGGTTTGGATGATGAAGACAAACCCACAAACAATCGTCCTGAAAATCCACAAGCTCCTGGTCCATCCAATAGACAAAACCCTTAAGTTTTGATAAATACATGGAATCGAGATTTTATGGATATATGCCGATGGGTCCCCAATCCCCACAAATCCCAAATCGGCAGTAAGAAAGGTCTGATTACTCAGATCTTTTTCTTTGCTTGAAAGGTAACGGAATAACTGATAAGATAGAAAAGTTAAATGGCTAAGTTTAGGAGGAGAACATGGATAAGAAAGAGTTTTATGTTTCTATTACACCCAAGCAAATCGTGGAACATCTGAAGGCAGTTGAAATCACGGATATTGAACATGTGGAGTTTCACGAATTACCCTATGGCAAACAGATGTGTGTGATGATCTTTGAACGCTATTTCTTTCGGACGAGCAATCAGGCGACCTGCACACTCATTGCACAGAATTTCAATGAAAAAACCCTGGTACGACTTGTGGCTACCGGTGCGTCTCAGGGGATGTTTCTTAAATTGGATTGGGGTGCTTCCAGCTCTTTTGTTTCTTCGATTGCCAAGAGCCTGTCATCATTTATTATCGGATAGAGTTGTGAAAAATTCAAGTTATTTTACTAAATTTTCAGATTCAACTTTTGAAAATGTCAAGTAGTTTCTTTTTTAATGAAGTATGGTATAATTGAGATACCCAAAAGGAACCATATATTTCCAACATTTCGATATAAGGGAATCCGGACGTTGCCTCTTGGTGTGAACGCCTGACCTTGTTAGGAATCCTAATAAAAGGCACAGGACACCCACCTGTACAAACAGGGAATACATATCGCCTTTTGGGTTTACAATACCTGCATGCAGGTATTTTTTTTGAGATTGAAAGAAGGAAGTTTATGAAAAAACAAATCGTCAATATCGCCGTGATTGCGCACGTCGATGCAGGGAAAAGCACCCTCGTGGATGCTTTCCTTAACTACAGCGGCTCCTTAGCCAAAAACCAAATGAATGTAGAACAAGTCATGGATAGCAATGATCTTGAGCGTGAGCGTGGCATCACCATTACATCGAAGAACTGTGCCATTGAAGTAGACCATGTAAAGATCAATATTGTAGATACTCCGGGACATGCTGATTTTTCATCAGAAGTTGAACGGATTATTTCCACGGTAGACACTGTCATTCTTTTGGTTGATAGTTCGGAAGGCCCGATGCCACAAACGCGATTTGTCTTGCAGAAGTCATTGCAACGTGGATTAAACCCCATCCTTCTCATTAATAAGATTGACAAGAAAGATGCACGAGCTGAAGAAGTGGTGGACATGGTCTATGACTTATTCCTTTCATTAAATGCGACAGACGAACAATTGGACTTTCCAATTCTTTACGGCGTTGCAAAAGAAGGTGTGGTCAAACGCAACCTTGAAGATGAAAGTGTATCGATTCAACCATTAATTGATACCATCATTGAACATGCGGGGGTGTATCCCGACCGGGATGAAGAACCTGCCCAACTTCAGGTAACGGCTCTAGACTACGATGATTATATTGGACGTCTTGGCATTGGACGTTTGCTTCGAGGTGTTTTGCGTGTGGGACAACAGGTCATGATTGCAACACCAACCTCAACGAAAAAACAAGTGATTTCCCAGCTGTATACCTATCAGGGAACTAAACGTGTTTCTGTACGTGAAGTGGCCAGTGGGGATCTGGTCTTAATTGGTGGGATGAGTGAGATTCTGATTGGTGATACCTTGTGTGATGTCAACCACATCGATCCACTTCCAGCCATTGTGATTGAAGAACCAACCCTATCGATTAACTTTTTAGTAAATACCTCACCGTTTGCCGGTAAAAGTGGCAAGTATGTTACCTCACGTAATATCAAGGCTCGCCTAGAAAAAGAACTCGAAGTCAATGTGGGTCTGAAAGTGGAAGAAACGGAAAGTGCCGATAAATTTAAAGTATCGGGTCGTGGTGAATTGCATTTAGGGATTCTAATTGAAAACATGCGTCGTGAAGGGTATGAACTTGCGGTCTCCAAAGCGGAAGTTATTACCAAAATGATCGATGGTGTATTATCGGAACCGATGGAAGAAATCATTATTACAACTCCGGAAGACTATAGTGGAACCATTATCAGCAAGATGAGCTTACGCAAAGCACAAATGGAAGCGATGGAAACCATTGGTGACCGTGTTGTTATGCGCTGGATCGCCGCAACGCGTGCGTTGCTTGGCTATCGTCAGGAGTTTATCAATGATACCCGCGGTGAAGGCATCATGGTCCGTCAGTTTAAGGAATATGGACCGTACATTGGACCTTTGGCCCGACGCTTTAATGGTGTAATGGTATCAACCGAAACCGGTGTAGCCATGACATACTCCATCTTTAATCTTCAGGAACGTGGCAGTTTCTTTATCACCCCTCAAACCCCAGTGTATGAAGGGATGATTGTAGGTATTGCAAACAAAGATATGGACATGGATGTCAATCCGACAAAAAATAAGAAACAGACAGCCATCCGGTCCACCGGAGCGGATGAAGCGATGCGTTTAACTCCACCACGAAGCTTATCCCTAGAATATGCCATGGAATTTATCGAAGATGATGAACTGGTGGAAGTAACCCCTGATGCTATTCGCTTACGCAAAAAACATTTGAAACCGCATGAGCGTAAAGCCGCTTTCCGTGCGCAACATCAGGATAACTAATTGAATCTGTAGGAGGTTGTATGATACGTAGATTTATTGCTTATTATAAACCCGTACGAAAACTTCTTTTCGTCGATATGCTGTCTGCAATTCTTATTGCAGGCATTGATCTGATTACCCCACGTTTTACAAGTCATATGATTGATGTGATTATTCCATCCATGAATGTAACCCTTGTCTTGCGCTGGTCTTTTTATCTTCTTATTGCGTACGCCATACGCGTATCATTGCAATATGTCGTGGAATATTGGGGCCATATTTTAGGTGTTCGCATGGAATTTGCCATGCGCAAGCAACTATTTGCTCATATTCAGCAGCTACCCATCCGATTTTTTGATAATATCAAGGTCGGTAAACTGATGTCCCGTCTGGTCAATGACCTGAATGACATTTCGGAAGTTGCCCATCACGGTCCTGAAGATCTGCTGATTTCAGTGGTACTTCTGGTGGGATCGTTTACGATGATGTATCTGACGCAATGGAAACTGGCGTTAATTCTAACGGTACTGGTTCCACTGATGATTGCGGTAGGTATATCCAAAAACCTGAAGTTCCGAAAGGCATTTCGCGAACTGCGTCGTCGGGTAGCGGATATTAATGCTCAGGCAGAAGATAACTTCTCAGGGATTCGTGTCGTCAAGGCGTTTACTGCTGAATCACAGCAGGAGCAACTGTTCGACGATGGAAACCAGCGGTTCGCCACCTCACGTATCTCAGCGCTTAAAACCATGGCTGAGTTTGGTGTGTCGGTAAGTTTTTTATCTATATCATTCAACTGGTCGTTTTCTTTGTGGGAGCCCGGCTCATTATTTCCAATCAGATGTCCATTGGCGGACTTGTCGAGTTTTTACTGTATGTGCAGCTCTTTCAGCAACCCATTAACCGCATCTCAGGATTCATCATGCAATACAATCAGGCAATGGCTGGATTTGAACGTTTTCTGGAAGTGGTCGATACACCGGCACAGTCAAATGCGGGCGATAAAATCGATGATTTAGCCATCTCTGGTCGCATCCGCTTCGAAAATGTAACCTTTGGTTATGGGGATGTGGAAGAAGACATTGTCCTCAATAGCATCAATATTCATATTCCTGAAGGAAAAACCTTGGCTCTGGTTGGTCCAAGTGGAGGTGGAAAAACCACTCTGGCATCTCTGATTCCACGATTCTATGAAGTTGAACAAGGAAGAATTACGATCGATGAGATTGACATTCGTGATTTCGATTTAGGATTTCTTCGTAGACAAATTGGTATCATTCAGCAGGATGTATTCATCTTTGCCGGAACTATCGGAGAAAATTTGGCCATTGCTAAACCGGAAGCATCTCAGCAGGAGCTGATTGATGCACTCAAAAAGGCGGAAGCCTGGGAGTTTGTCAGCGACTTGCCATCAGGACTTGATACTCAAATTGGTCAGCGCGGCGTTAAACTTTCTGGCGGACAGAAACAGCGCATTGCTCTGGCACGCGTTTTTCTAAAGAATCCTCCGATTCTGATTCTCGATGAAGCAACAAGTGCACTTGACAATAAGACTGAACGATACATTCAGCGAACACTTGAAACACTCTCAGTCGGTCGTACCACTTTGGTCATTGCCCATCGCTTGTCTACCATCGAAAAGGCAGATCAGATTCTGGTCTTAAGCAAAGATGGTATTCTGGAAGAAGGAAATCATACCCAACTGATGAATCAAAAAGGGTTCTACTATCATTTACGTCAAGGCGAAGCCACCATTTAGCTTCGCTTTTTCTATGTTGCAAAACTGAAATATATGCTAAGATAATTTCAGTGAGGTAAAATCATGATACATGTATGTAAACGTTGGGGAATATGTTTGATGCTTATGCTTGTTTTACTTGGTGCTTTTACCGTAAATGCAAAGGCAAATGCGGATGAGCCACCAATGCTTTGGATTTTGATTTCGGGAGAACACAAGGATCTGAGTGGAACCCTTCAACTCGAAGGAGTCACACTATTTGGTCGCCCCTACATCACGCGTTATGAAAGTTATCTGCGCTTCTATTTTTCCGATGAATCTCAATTAAACAGTTATACAAAAGAAAAAGTACAGGCAATCGTAACCATTCATCTCACCGGCGAAAAGTACATCATCGAAGATGTGCTGCAAATGAGAGATTACAATACCATGTATACCTTTGATTTGGATCAGAAGACACTTTTTGAAGGTAAATCACTGGCACGAAGTGTACTGTTGGTCGGACTTCGAGTTATTCTGACCATATTCGTCGAAGCCTTGATCTTCTTTCTGTTTGGATTTAAAGAAAAGCGCATCTGGATCGCTTTTATCCTAATTAATCTATTCACTCAGGGAATACTTCATGGGTTACTTAACGCAGAAGTGCCTGTCGGTTCATATGCGATGTTAGCACTTGTTTTTTATGAAATTGTCATTTTAATTGTGGAATGGCTGGTCTTCTTTTTTGTCAGTGAAGATCAACGAAAAGCCAAACTGATGCTCACAGTCTTTGTGGCCAATATGGCCAGTCTAATTCTCGGTGGTTTTTTAATTACAATGCTTCCGCTATGACCAACACGCAAATGAAAGGGCAAGTGATTCGTATGAAACATGTAAAAATGATAGGGTTCATTCTTCTTCTAAGTCTTATGATGAGTGGGTTTATGGTGAATGCAAAAGCAAACTCGGCTGAACCGCCGATGCTTTGGATTTTGGTATCCGGTGAGCACAAGGAAATGCGAGGAACCCTTCAAATCGAAGAGATAACGGTTGAAGGGTATCCCTATGCGTCTTCCTTTGAAAGTTATCTGCGCTTTTTCTATTCTGAGCACCCTTCGTTACGAAGTAAGGATCTTACATCAGTACAAGTTACATTGACGATCGTTGTGGCTGAACAACAGATGCAAATTTCTACTCAGATGGATTTGTCCGGATACAACACGCTCTATACCTTGGATCTGGATACAGGTACATTGAGTAAGGGAAAGTCATTTTTAAGGGATGTACAGCTGGTCGGGTTGCGATTGGGACTCACACTGTTAGTAGAAGCACTGATCTTTTTCTTGCTCGGTTATCGAAGTATGCGCTTCTGGATTCTCTTTCTGATGATTAATCTTTTAACCCAGGGGTGGCTTAATCTTTCATTGAATGCGAATATGCCTATCGGTACCTATGCTCTTATCGCCTTGGTTATTTATGAGTTTGTGATTTTATTGGTGGAATGGATTACCTTTTTATCCCTTAGCAAGGAAAAGAAACGTGTTAAACTGTTTTTTGCGGTTTTATTAGCAAATGCAGCCAGTTTGATCCTGGGTGGTTTTCTGATAACGAGGCTGCCACTTTAGGTTTCTAACAAAATTGCCTCTTGTAATTTGAGAGATAAATCGTTAAAATGGATGGGTAAGGATAGGTGAAAGAAATATATGAACGATTTTTGGATGAGTTTAATTAGTTTAATCGTTGGATTGCTTATCGGTGGTGGACTT
The DNA here is from genome assembly GCA_003510215.1 of Erysipelotrichaceae bacterium. Taxonomy (GTDB): domain Bacteria; phylum Bacillota_I; class Bacilli_A; order Erysipelotrichales; family Erysipelotrichaceae; genus UBA2227. The sequence continues at coordinate 4,878 of DOKQ01000167.1, read as the reverse complement.
GGATACTACTTCACCCGTAAGACATTCTTAAAACAATTGAAAGAAAATCCACCGATTAATGAAAAGATGATTCGTGCGATGTTTATGCAAATGGGGCGCAAGCCTTCCGAGGCTCAAATTCGCCAAATCATGAAATCAATGGACCAATACAAGTAAGCACAGGAAACTGTGTTTTCTTTTGACTTCTTTGATATAATAATAGAGGTGATAAGCATGAAGTTTCTTTTAAAATGGTTCAAACGGTTGATTGTGGTTGCTTTGGCAGTTATTTTCAGTTTGTTCGCTATCGGCTATATTCAATACCGATTACTTATATCCAATGCACCTTTACATCAGATGATGGAAGATCAGCGAAGCAAATCCACCTATGTGACCATTGATCAGATTGATTCATTTTATCTTGAAACGGTTGTTGCGGTGGAAGACAAGCGGTTTTATCAGCGCAACGGCTTTGATTTTCGAGCCTTTGGTCGGGCCATGATGACTAACGTGAGCAAACTCAGCTTAGCTCAGGGAGGAAGTACCATCCCCCAACAAGTCGCTAAAAACCTCTATTTTGACTATCGGCCCAATCTGATGAGAAAAATCATTGAAATATATCTGCTCTATGACCTTGAGGCTCAATACACCAAAGATGAGATTCTGGAAATGTATGTCAATATCATCTATTTCGGGGATGGATACACAGGTATCCAACGGGCTTCCACAGGCTATTTCAACACGTTACCCGATGGATTAACTCAAGGGCAGGCAACGTTGCTAGCGGGATTGCCGCAATCGCCCTCACGCTTTCAGTTAAGCAATCATTTTCAGCGAGCCAAGGCTCGACAGAAGATTGTTTTATCTATGTTAGTGGATCAGGGAATCATCAGTGAAGAAGAAGCAGAAACAATCTATAAGGAGGATGTGTATGTCACGAATTAACTTTGCCATTATCGGGCCAGGAAAAATCAGTCATCGATTTGTCTTAGGAGTTAAACACAGTTTGCATGCCCACATCATCGCTGTGGGCGCACGGGATGATCAGAAAGCAGTTGCGTATGCCAACCAATATGACATTGTGCATGCAGGCAGTATTGAGGATGTACTCAGGTTACCTGAAGTCGATTGTGTTTATATCAGCACACCTCCCGCATCCCATAAACAGCTGATTCTGCAATCACTTGCGGCAGGGAAACATGTCATCTGCGAAAAGCCGATGCTTTATCACGTAGAAGATGTCGAGGAAGTATTTGCGTTCGCAAAGGAAAAAGGGCTGTTTTTAATGGAAGGGCAAAAAGGACTCTTTTTACCAACCATAGCTAAAATGAAGGAATGGATCGAACAGGGCGTATTAGGCAAGGTTCAATACATCGAAGCTTCATACTCCTATCGCTTTGTATCCTCCCTCGATCATTGGGTGTTTGATCCAGCGATTGGTGGTGGCGGCAGTTTCGATGTCGGAGGTTACCCGCTATCGCTTGTGTTATCCTTAATAAAAAAACCGGTGGTGGATGTACATCGAAACCAGGTATCCATGAGTACCGGAGTGGATGGTTTTGCCTCACTTCGCCTTCAGTTTGAAGGAGGATGTATCGCAAACATTCAGGCAGGCATAGATTTGCCCATGAAAAATACGGGACGCATCTATGGTACTGAAGGTTATATCTTTATCGATGACTTTTGGAAAACCAACACCGTAACCTATCATCGCTATGATGGCACAAGTGAAACATTCACGATTGAACAGCCTTCAGAATTTACCTATTACATTGATCATAGCTGCGAGTGCATAAAAAAAGGACTTCTTGAAAGTCCAATTCATCCGATGAGTTCACATCGTTTATTTACGGAGCTACTTAACCAATCTCCGGCTATTTCATCCACGTAATTTTATTTTCATTGCCATCGAGAATTCGCTTGATATTGGAGCGATGACGATAGATGACAAGTAGGGTAATCCCTACCATCGCATAGGAAATAAACCGATCATCCACGATAAAGAATGAAATGATCATAGCCATCGTGACCACGGTCATCGATGACAGTGAGACAATCTTGGTGCCTTTGAGCATAACAAAGAAAAAGCCGAATGGGATAATAAACAGCCACAGAACCTGATTGGTGACGAAAACAGAAATCCCAAACAGATAACCAAAGGCGGTTGAAACTGCCTTGCCACCCTTAAACTTCGCAAAGACCGGGTAGCAATGCCCAATGGAAGCTGCGAGTCCGGCCAATACAGCCGCGTGAGTGTCCGCAAATAACAGAGTGATTCCTATGGCGATAAATGCTTTTAATGCATCCAGAACCCCTACAATGGCGCCTACGTGTCTGCCTAAAACTCTTCCTGCATTCGAACCACCTAAATTACCCGAGCCATGCTCACGTATATCTACTTTATAAAATACTTTACCAATAATCAGTGCCCATGGGATAGATCCAAAGAAATAACCAATGACCACTGCGTAAATTGTGTTCATCTTATCACCTCAACCGTATTTTATCACAAAGTAAAGCTATGGCCTATTTAAATCATCTTAGAGTTTCGGTATAATATCAAAAGATAGGAGTTTTTATATGAGTAAAGTCAACCAATATGATGAGTCGAGCATTCAGATACTTGAAGGTTTGGAAGCCGTACGCAAACGTCCGGGGATGTACATCGGATCCACGGATAGTCGTGGACTCCATCATTTAATCTGGGAAATTTTAGATAATGCCATTGATGAAGCGTTAAATGGCTATGGTAAAAAGATTGTGGTCGCGATTGAAAAGGGAGATATCATTCGCATTGAAGATGAAGGACGTGGCATGCCCACAGGGATGCACAGCTCCGGAGTCAGTACTCTTGAAGTCATTTTCCGTGTGTTACATGCGGGAGGCAAATTTTCATCGACCGGTGGCTATAAGACCGCAGGTGGGTTGCATGGCGTCGGCGCATCCGTCGTAAATGCACTTTCAAGCTGGCTGGAAGTAACCGTAAACAATCATGGAAAAACGGTGCAACTGCGCTTTGATCAGGGCGGAAGCAAAGTAAGCAAGCTGAGTGAAATCGGTAAATCAACCAAAACTGGTAGTATGGTCCGATTTAAAGCGGATAAGTCAATTTTTACCAATGCAGAATATCATTATGACTGGATTGCGGAGCGGGTACGTGAAAGTGCGTTTTTGCTTAATGGTATCGCATTTACATTGATTGATGAACGTAGTAACAAACAGGAAACCTTTAAATATGAACAAGGCTTACTCGCCTTTATGAACTATGTCAACGAAGATAAATCAACACTGCACAAGCCATTTATCATGGATGGAAAAGTGAATGAGATTGATGTAGCCGTTGCGATTCAGTTTACCGACAGCTATCAGGAAAACATCTATTCCTTTGTCAATCTGGTCAGAACCAAGGATGGTGGTACCCACGAGGTCGGTGCCAAAACGGCGATGACGAAAGTAATCAATGAGTTTGCCCGCAAAGCCGGATTGCTCAAAGAGAAGGACAAGAACTTTGAAGGCAGCGATATTCGTGAAGGACTGACCGTGATTATTTCCGTAGGTATTCCGGAACATCTGCTTCAGTTTGAAGGTCAGACCAAAGGAAAACTGGGTACTTCGGAAGCGAAGAATGCGGTTGAAAATCTCATGAGTGAAAAACTATCCTTTTATCTTGAGGAAAATCGCAATTTCTCCATTGAGCTTGTCAAGAAGATTCAAAAAGCTTCGCTCGCTAGAGAAGCGGCCCGTAAAGCCCGTGAAGAAGCCAGAAAAGGGAAGAAAAACGGCAAGGCAGACCGCGTACTTTCAGGTAAACTTGCCTCTGCCCAAACAAAAAACCCGAAGAAAAACGAACTGTTTCTGGTAGAAGGTGATTCGGCGGGTGGTAGTGCTAAACAGGGACGTGACTCCAAGTTTCAGGCAATTTTGCCTTTGCGCGGAAAAGTGTTAAATACAGAGAAAGCTTCCATCAGTGATATCGAGAAAAACGAGGAACTCAATACTATTATTCATGCCTTAGGCGCAGGGGTAGGTGCTGAGTTTGCGGTGGAAGACTGTAATTACGATAAAGTCATCATTATGACCGATGCGGATACCGATGGTGCCCACATCCAGGTACTTTTACTTACCTTTTTCTACCGATATATGAAACCACTGATTGAAGCTGGGAAAGTATACATTGCCCAGCCTCCATTATTCAAGCTGAAACGAGGAAACAAACAGGCCTATGCCTATGATGAAATCCAATTGGCGATACTGAAAGAAGAAATGGGTAAAGCTGAGTTACAGCGATACAAAGGGTTAGGTGAGATGAATGCGGATCAACTATGGGAAACCACGATGGATCCACAGACACGCAGCCTGATTCAGGTCACTCTGGATGATGGCTTGTCTGCTCACAAGAAAGTGAGTGTTCTGATGGGAGATAAAGCCAACCTTCGACGTGACTGGATCGAAAGTCATGTACAGTTTACCCTTGAAGAAAGTGAACAGGAGGTGTAGGATGGCTGAAAATTTAAACAAGGAAATGTTACTGGAAGATTTGATGGAAGACCGCTTCGGTCGATATTCCAAATACATTATTCAAGACCGTGCTTTGCCGGATGCCCGTGATGGTGTCAAACCGGTTCAGCGCCGCATCCTCTATGCCATGTATCATGATGGCAACACTTTTGATAAAGCGTATCGCAAGAGCGCAAAAACCGTGGGTTTGGTCATCGGTAACTATCATCCTCATGGGGATAGCAGTGTTTATGAGGCCATGGTCCGTATGTCACAGACATGGAAAATGAATGTTCCTCTGATTGATATGCAGGGAAACAATGGGAGTATTGATGATGATCCGGCCGCAGCTATGCGTTATACGGAAGCCAGACTTTCAGCCTTTGCCCAGCATCTATGCAA
>DOKQ01000002.1 GCA_003510215.1 Erysipelotrichaceae bacterium | reverse complement strand
TTTTATCTATATATGGTCATTACGACGGTTGTGTTTGTCATAGGGAATGCGCTCGTCATTAAATATATCTATAAAAATAAAGAAAAATATGGTGCGATGTCAGCCTTAGTCTTCTTTGCGACCTTATTACCATGGGCTGCAATGATTGCCAACTCTGTTGGCTGGCCGATTGAAGGTGTCGATCTACCCATTCTTGTATTGCCACTCACAATTATGATCATGATTTTCGTCTTACTTCGGTTTGATTTTCTTTCTGTAGAAAAGATTGCATCGAGTCAGCTGTTTTATTTATCCACAGAAGGCTATCTCATCACCGATCAGTATGAGAATTTAATGGACATGAATGATTCGGCTAAACAACTTTTAGGGTTAACTCATAAGCAGATTCTAGAAATGTCGATCAAGGAAATATTTGAGGGACATCTGGATGTTTCCAAGTTTGATATGTCTATGGGTCAAATGAGGATTCTTCATGGAGGAAAGTATATTGAAGTGACGAAAACGCCACTTAGAAATAAGGAGGTCATCGTTGGATATTTGTTTATCCTTGACGATGTGACGGACCTTCAGAAACTATCGGAAAATCTGATGGTTGCACAAAGAAAATATGATCAGCTAATTCAGTCGTTTGAGGATGTCTATTTTCAGACAGATTTATATGGAACAGTACTATCAGTATCCGATTCAATTTTTGCCTTCTTGGGCTATCGGTCAAATGAGGTGATGGGGACAGTTGTTACAAACTATTATGCTAATCCAAAGGACCGTGAATTATTCATTTCCAAACTATTAAAAGATGGAGTCATTCAGGATTTTCCCGCCAAGTTTGTAAGAAAAAGTGGGGAAGTGATTTCATGTTCAATTTCAGCTTCCATCAGTGATAATCTTCATCAGGAAGGTAAAGTGATTTCGGGCAGTATGAAAGACATTACTCAAGTAGTGGAGTTAAGCAGTCAGGTTGAATCAGTTGAACGATTGATGCAACTGACGCTTGCTTCGGTTTCTGATGCCATATGTACTTTTAATTCGAATCAGACATTGCAGCTTGCGAACCCAACAGCACAGCAGTGGTTTTCTATCCAATCGGTAAGTCATGCCAGGTTTGCAGATGTAATCATATATGATGCACAGAAAAACCGCATCTATTTTGAAGATCTTATGAACATAGCCACGAATCAAAAACCTCAGTTTGAGGGGTATATCCAAATAAACCAGAAGTGGGTGGATGTTTTGATGACAGCTTCTTTATTAATGTTTCAGGAAGAGGTCTTTGGGGTAGTTCTTGTTATCAAGGATATTTCAGTGATAAAAGATGAGCAAAGAAGAATTGAGTATCTGAGTGATCATGATGCTTTGACCGGATGTATGAATCGACGGGCTTTTGAAAAAGTTAAGCTGGAAGTTTCCGAAGATCGTTATTTACCGTTAGCCGTTGTGGTTGCAGATGTGAATAGTCTGAAAATGACCAACGATGCCTTTGGCCATCACAAAGGTGATCAACTCCTGATAATAGCCGCGCAGTTTCTTGATCAATGGACTGAACATCCGTATCCAGTATATCGTATTGGGGGCGATGAATTTGTGCTGTTTTGGCCAAACACTTCGCTATTTATGGCGCAGGAGAAGTTGCAGCAGATGAAGCAGGCTTGCAAACAGGTTGAACTTTCAACGGGAGCATTATCAATATCGCTGGGTCTTTCGGTTAAGGGTCAAAGCACGATGGATATCGACACGGTATTTAGGCAAGCTGAAGATGACATGTATCAGCAGAAGATTTATGAGTCCTCAGCTACTAAAGGAAATCTGATCCAAACCATTTTAGATACGCTTAATCAAAAAAATCCGGAGGAGTTTGAGCATAGTGAACGTGTTGCTTCGCTGGCTGAGGAAGTAGCCAAGCAAATGGGACTTTCGGTCTTTCAGGTTAACGAAGTCAAATCCGCATCCTTTCTTCATGATATTGGAAAGATTGGGATTGAGGATGATTTATTAAATCGTAAAGGGAACTTAAGTGAAAGTGAACTGATTGAAGTGAGAAGACATACAGAAATCGGTTATCGAATTTTGAGTGCACATCCGCAGTTGAAAGAGGTGGCTGAAGCAGTATATAGTCATCATGAACGTTATGATGGTACGGGATATCCAAGAAAGCTTAGTAAGGAAGATATCCCTCTTGCAGCTCGCATCATTGCGGTGGTGGATGCATTTGATTCAATGACACGAAGAATGCACAACAATCGAATGATGAGTCTGGAAGAAGCAGTGAATGAACTATACCATTATCAGGGAACACAGTTTGATCCAAAAGTGGTAAATGCCCTGGTTGCACTGATTCAGGACTCAACTATAGGTTAAAAAAAGAGCGATTGCTCTTTTTTACTTCATGATTTTTTCGATTTCCTTCATCGTCTCCTGTTTATTTCGTCTTAAACTTGGAATTTGAACAATAATGTCGTCAAGGTAGTATGAAAGGGAATGGAGAATATTTCCTTCGTGAACATAGAGTCCCAAGAAAGGAATCCCTGGTGAAACAGTTGTTGTAAAAAATGAATCCGTATTTTCCTTCAGGGTAATGTTAACAGAGATTTCGGTTTCTTTTGATGTCTGGTTAATTAGGTAGACATTGAACATCTCATATTCTTTCAGTACATGTTGGATATTTTTGAGCATTTCATTTGCTTCATCATCCGTAATCTCAATAGGTGTTAATCCAAAGAATGTGGGATCATAGTGTTTATACGTGTAGGAAGCTAACTCTTTTAGGGCGCTTGATGGAAAGATGTCAGTATAGGGAGCAAGTGAAAGTGACTGAAAGATGCGTGTTCTCCATTTTCTGATAAGATCAATGTACTCTTTTCTTTGATCAGATACCAGAGTTTTGCTATAGCGTAAAAAGACACTGTCCGGTAAGAAAAGAGAATTAATGTGGTAGTGAAGAGAGGTTGTCGGGGAAATGTTCGATGTTGAGGCTGCGAGTTTTGATAGAAGCAATAGATGCTGATCGATTCTAAATACCTCAACTAACGGTTTGCAATCTTGGATACGTCCGATAAACATGGACTGATAGGCCTGAATACTTTCCAAATCATGACTCAGGTAGCAGATATTTTCTGCTTGCTGCTGGGTAACCGAACTTGAAGTAATCATGCATACATCTTTGACAATAAACCAGGTGTGTTTTACAAGTGGAGCGGTATATTTTGGGTAGTAGTAGGATTGAATGCTTCCCATCAGGTGCAAAGGAATCCACAAACTTAATGCCTGAAGCAACTCGTTGGAATCACGATTGACCATATGAATGATATGAATCCGATGTCCTTGCAAGATAATGTTACGTAGATACGTTCCCCATTGCACCTGAAAACTCCGGTCTTCGGATAGCCAGGACATATCTTCTTCACTGATCAAATAAATGTCTGTAGGCGAAGGTAAATCCGAAATGGTTTGAAGTAGATACAAAATAGCATGGCGACGTCCATCATTTTCCTTGAAGACATAGTAGTTTCGCTCGGTTTTGCCAAGCGAGATGACAGGTATCGACACTTGAGGGGGCAAGCTGCCGCTCTTTGGCATATTCATCATGTCTTTGAACTTTTCAATAAAGGTTGCGGCTGCTTGCTGAGTTGCCTTTGTGGTAGCTTCCACAATGTTTGTGGCTTTTTCATTAATAAACCAATCGGATAACAGCTCTGTTGGATCATCAATGTGCGGAACAACCAGTTTGTGATCATCAAGAATTTTACGGATAAATTCCTGCTGATAGGAATATCCGTGCTGAGTTAAAAAATAGGATGCAATAATCGGTAAATGGGCAGAACGGGTTGAGGGAATTCGCTGTCCGTTTCTCCAACGGCTTACGAGGGATGCATCCACGTTTAACTCTTTTGATAATTTTGAGTTAGATATATGAAATTGATCCATCAGTAGATTGAGTTTTTGATGAAATGCCATAGGTTGTCAACTCCTTTGTCAAATTATGACAGAACATGACAAAAGATGTCAATGACAAAAATGAAAAAAGATGCAATTGTGCATAATTGCAGAAAAGAATGACGCAAGTTTGAGGTAATAGGTTTTGCAATCCTATATTAGATTTTTTTCAGATGAAGTTTAATTAGGATGCCACTTAGAATAAATGCGACACTTTCTACAAGAGTGACAGTCAAGAAGATTCCCTGCAGACCAAAAAAATGAGCAGCGATGGGTAGAATCAATAAGGTTCCAATCGCTCCACGAAGCATGGTTATTAAGATGCCTGGTTTTGAAAGTAGCATTGCCTGAAAATATGAGACAATCACAATATTGATTCCTGCAAACACAAATGATGGAAAGTATAGTTGAGCTGCTTCAGCTAATTGATTAGCCAATTCTGGATTTGAAGATAAAAAGATGGAGGATAATATGTTTGGGAATAATCCATGAGCCAGATTAAGTAAACTTGCAATCAATAAAGCAATGGCTAAGGCCAGTAAAAGAGAATGGCTCTTTTCCTTATGTCTCTGATCTCTATGCAAAGAAGAAATTATTGGCTGAATTCCCTGACCAATACCGACAAAAAGACCAATAATAACCAAAGATACATTCGCAATAATTCCATAGATAGCCACTGAAGATTCATCGGACAGTGCAAACAGGTAGGTGTTAATGGCAATGATGGTAATCCCTGAGGAGAGTTCGATGATTAATGCACCGATACCGCCTTGACTTACAAGGGATAGTGGATATTTTTGAAGTGGTTGTTTAGCCATAGTGACTGTTCGTTGCTTGAAAAAGCGGTGACGATACAAGATGGCTAAGCTTATGATCGGTGAAATTCCAGTTGCGATGGCTGCTCCAGCCATTCCGAGGTTAAAATGAATAATCAGAATGTAATCAAGGATGATATTTGAAAATGAAGCTACGATCATTGCGAAGCTGGCTAACTTTGGATTATGATCATTACGGACAAAAGGGGTGATGACATTATTTAGCATAAAGAAGACGGCATAATAAAGAAGGATTCGAACATAAGTTGATGCATAGGGGATGACAGCGTCATTACCCTGAAGTAAGATCACGATTTCTTTTGAGAAAAAGGTACCGGCCATTGTGAAAGCTATACCGATATAGATAGCCAAGCGAATACTTGATGAAAAGATAGATGCATGGTTTTCTTTGTGAAGTGAATAGAGGGTTGCCGATCCGATGCCAATCATCAGTGAAATGGCAAAGAGCAGGTTATAGACAGGCAAAACCACGTTGAGTGCCGCAATTCCTGTCGGTCCTACACCATAGGCAATAAAAAAGGTATCCGCAAGAATGTACAAACTCATGGAAAAGGTACTTAACATAGAAAATAAGATGTAGATCAGTGTAGTTTTCAATTGCTTCATGGACATACCTCGATTGATAGATGATAGCTGATTTTACGACATACGTCAATTTATTGTAAAAAAAAAGCTGCGGTATCAGCTTTTAGGACTTCTTAAGCAAATCTCTGATTTCTTCGAGCAAAACCACGGTTGGTTCGGGTGCTGGTGGAGCTGATGGAGCTTCTTCTTCTTTTTTCTTCATGGAATTAATAAGTCGAATCATGAGGAAAATGACGAAAGCGATGATAACGAAATCGATGATATTTTGAATAAATAAACCATATCTTACAGCAACAGCTTCAACTTCGTCGGTAGCTTCGACCAAAACCCAGGCCAATTCTTTGAAATTAACTCCACCAAGGATGACGCCGATGAGAGGCATCACTATATCATTCACGAATGAAGAAACGATTTTACCGAAGGCACCACCGATAATCACAGCAACAGCGAGATCAATGACATTTCCGCGAATGGCAAACTTTTTAAACTCTTTAAGCATGTTAAATTCCTCCCTTTATAAAATCATTATATATCGTTTAATTACTGGTTTCAAACATAAAACCTTGGATTCATTCGAAACCTGTGATATGTACAACGATGTGTGTGAATAGGTACAATTAAAGTGTCAATTCTATTTACAAAAACGATGAAATCGTATATATTAATATATGAACAGATATTCATATGAGGTGATAAGATGAAAGTTGATGTATGTAAGACGCAGCAGATTCATCCTGAGATATTAAGTAAAGTGATGAGTACATTATTGATCGATGAGGAATATGAAGCCATGTCCATGATTTTTAAAATGCTTTCAGATCCGACTCGGCTTAAAATATTAAGTGCGTTATTTGTCAGTGAGATGTGTGTATGCGATCTTCAGGAAGTTCTCGAGGTTTCTCAATCGGCCATTTCACATCAATTATCGAATCTAAAACAGACGCGTTTAGTTAAGTCGCGTAAATCAGGGAAGAATGTGTTCTATTCACTGAATGACAATCATATAGCACAAATATTTAAACAGACACTGGAACATGTGAGGGAATAAAATGAAACAGATTGTGATTACACTTGACGGACTGTCATGTGCAAACTGTGGTGGAAAAATCGAAAGAGCAATGAATGGTCGTTCAGATATCACTCTGGCACGACTTGATTTTGCGAGCAGTAAAATGATTCTAGATGTAGAAGATGATTTTGATTCATCGGTCTATGATGAAATTCGAAAGCAGATTACAGCTATTGAAGATGTGGGTGTTCATTTTGAGGATGATGAAAAACCTCAAAATCAAAAGAAAGAACGTTGTTGGCTTCTTTCGATAAGTGTAGGAGTCTTGGCGTTGCTGCTATCTTTGCTAGTTGAGGATGTGTGGGCTAAGGTGTTGGTTTTACTGGCTTATGGGTATATTGGATATCCGGTGTTGATTAAAGCGGGTAAACGAATTATTTCAAAGCAGTGGTTCGATGAAAATTTCCTTATGTCCATTGCAACGTTAGGAGCGATTGCTATTGGTGAACTGCCTGAAGCTGTAGGGGTCATGCTATTTTATACGGTAGGTGAGTATTTTCAAGATAAAGCTGTCTTGCGTTCGAAAGATGCTATTTCTTCGCTGCTTGATTTAACCGTGGAAGAAGCGCTTGTTGTTCAAGGTAAAGAAATGGTTGTTACTAAGCCTGAGCATGTGCGAGTTGATGATCTATTGTTTGTGGGGGTTGGACGAAAAGTGGCCTGTGATGGTTTTGTGATCGATGGTCACTCTATGATGGATGTAAAAGCATTAAGTGGCGAGTCCCTGCCGGTAGATGTCTCCGTTGATTCCTATGTTCAGGCGGGATCCATCAACTTGAGCTCACCTGTGTTTATCAAGGTAACGAATCAATATCAGGATTCCTCTGTGGCAAAAATGGTTCGATATATGGAAGAGGCATCTAAGAAAAAAGCGAAAGTTGAAACGATGATGAATCGATTTGCGGCAGTATATACGCCGACGGTTGTGGTTCTTTCTTTATTGGTGATGCTAACCTTATTGTTAATGGGTGAAGGTATTTCAACTGCAGTATATCGTGGTCTGATCTTTTTGGTAATCAGTTGCCCTTGTGCTCTGGTTATTTCCATCCCTCTAAGCTATTTTGCTTCGATGGGTTATTCAAGTCGTCATGGGATTTTATTTAAAGGTGGGCTGGCACTTGAAGCTGCCAAGCAGATTGATACTGTTTATTTTGATAAGACAGGAACTTTGACTAAGGGTGAGTTAGTAGTGGATAATATAATTGAGACATCTGAAGTGGATGAGACATTGATTTTGAGTTATGCCAAGTCACTGGAACAGTTTTCTTCCCATCCCATTGCCAAAGCCATACTGAGTTATCGTCAGGATGTAAAACTGCTTCAAGTAGAACAGATTTCCGAGAAGGCGTCAATGGGCGTGAGTGGAGTTATTCATCATCATCAGATTGAGCTTCGTAAGATTACACCTGAAGAAATCAGTGCGCTTGATGTAAATCATCAGAAACTGATTGAAGCATCGGTATCAACGATGGTTGGTGTTTTTAAAGATACGATACTGATAGGGATTTTGCTAATTTCGGACGATATTAAACCGACGTCGATACGTACGATTGAGGATTTGAAGAGCAAAGGAATATACACTGGCTTGTTAAGCGGTGATCGCTTCCGGGTAGTTAAACATGTAGAGAAGTTGCTGAAACTTGATGAAGCGTTTGGGCAATTGCTTCCTGAAGAAAAAGTGGAGAAGACACAGGCAAGGATGAGATTGGGCCATAAGGTTGCGTTTGTTGGCGATGGTATCAACGATGCTGCCGTTCTTATAACGAGTCATCTGGGAATTGCTATGGGTCAGTTAGGGAGTGATGTTGCTATCAAAGCAGCCGATGTTATTTTATTGAAAGATGATCCTGCTGATGTGGTTCGAGTGTTTGAAATCGCAAAACAGACCCATAGAATTATTGTTCAAAATCTTATACTGGTTTTTGCCGTTAAAGGTCTGGTTTTAATTTTGGGTGCACTTGGAATAGCAGGTATGTGGGAAGCAGTATTTGCGGATGTTGGTGTGGCTTTACTCGCCATTACCAATGCGATGAGGGTACTATATGGTCGAACATAGATTTCTGGCGATTGACTTTGAGATTGCGAATCGGAATATGGCGTCTGCCTGCTCCGTAGGCATCGTGGTATTTGAAGACGGAGTGCTCGTAGAGCAATTTTACCATCTTATTAAACCGCATCCTACACTCAGAAGGTTTGATGAAGATTTTATAGATATTCATCATATTACGCCGGATGATGTGGCAGATGCATGTGAGTTTGATGCCTTGTGGCCGAGTTTAAAACCCTATTTTGAAGATACCTATTGTGTTGCTCATAATGCAGCCTTTGATGCGAAGGTGCTGGTATCTCTAATGAATCTTTATGATCTTGAAGATCGTGCCTTCTATTTTGTCGATACGGTTAAATTGAGCAGGAAAGTTTTTCGCTTTTTACCAAATCATAAGTTGAACACAGTAGCACAGGCATTGCAACTTAATTTAGATCATCATCATGCACTCAGTGATTCCATTGCGGCTGCTTCGATTGTGAATCAATTAATGGTATTGGCCAGTGAATTTGAGGTGAAAAGTCTCTGTGAAACATTAGGTGTGGGTATTGAAAGATATGTTACGTGGGAATGATTCGAAATTTTCAATAGTTTTTCATGTTTACAGAAAATGAAAATAAAGCTATAATAGAGTGGCATGAAGGTGATGAAATGAACGCAATTGAAAACAACGCATATTTTTGGCAAAAAATAGATACACTTTATTTTTCTTCGAAGCTAATTATTTCTCGCAAGAAAAACAGCGTACACCCCGTGTATCATAACTTGGTTTATCCTGTTGACTACGGCTTTTTGGAAGATACAATTAATCGCGACCAGGATGGTATTGCGGTTTATCGTGGAAGCGGATCAGCTTCTTCAATCCAAACGTTGGTTGTGGCCGCGGATATTCTCAAGAAAGATATTGATGTCAAATTATTGGTCGGGTGTACACCAGCAGAGGAAGAAGAAATTCTTCGCTTTCTAAATCAGACAGATTTTCAGAAGTCTGTCCTCATTCGACGAGGGAATACTGTTCCATCGTGGGCAATGTCAGAATAAGCATGATTTCATGCTTTTTTTGTGCTTTGTTGATTGAAAAAGTAAAATCCACTTTGCAATAGTAACGTCTAGTGAGACGAACAGAAATGCATTGAATGATGAAACTGAAGGGAGTTGGTG
>DOKQ01000001.1 GCA_003510215.1 Erysipelotrichaceae bacterium | reverse complement strand
ATTGATTATCTGAATCGTCACATTGTAGCGATGAGGGAAGCCATCGAGGATGGTGTTGATATCATGGGATACACACCGTGGGGATGTATCGACCTGGTATCTGCCTCAACATCAGAGATGTCAAAGCGTTATGGATTTATTTATGTGGATGCGGATGATGAGGGTCGTGGAACATACAATCGCTATCGCAAGAAATCATTTTTTTGGTATAAGAAAGTGATAGAATCCAATGGAGCTATTTGTAAATAAGTAGTTAAGAGGGTTGAACTTATGGTTTAACCCTTTTTATTGAAGCTAACCATGCAAAACATGAATAAATAAGTTGCAATTTATGTATGGTTCGATTAGAATTTACGCTAGTGGGAATCGTTAGGAGTTTTATGACTAAAATCAATGAAGCCATTCTTCATCAGATGATATTGGAGAATATGAAGCGGCTACCAAAATTATCTATTTTAGCTGCTGTTTTTGGCATGATTCAATTGAGTTTATTGTTTCGATCATTTATAGATGGATATCAACATCCGTATAAAGACATTTTACTCATAAGTTATGGAATCTTTTCAATCCTTGGAATTGTATATGCCATTATTTCTGCCTATTTGATTAATCAAAAACAAACTTCAACTTATGGCTTTATCATCATGAGTTTTATTCTATTCGGTTTGTCTTTTGGATTGTTTTTTTCATTATCACATGCGAATTGGATGGGTGATATTACTGCATACTCCTTAGCTCTTCTCATTATGGCCATTGTTTTCTATATGCCTCAAAAAGTATCAGCAGTTGTGTATATATTGCATTATCTTGTGTTCTTTTTATTAGTGGATGTAGTTTCGTTGAGTTCAACTTTTGTTTTGACTGTGCGGATCAATGCACTCTTTGTTACACTGTTTGCTTTATTCATAAACCGGTTTCTATCCAATCAGTTTAAGCTTATGTATGAACAGACGTTAACCATTCAATCTCAGGCTAATCAGCTGAGACAGAGAAATGAAGAACTACGTCATATGGCCTATGTAGACCCTTTGACCGGATTTATGAGTCGTCAGCGATTTGCGGAGTTGTTTCAAAGACAACTTGATTACAATCAGCGATATGATAACGAGTCATATCTTCTGTTAATTGATGTGGATGATTTCAAGAGGTACAATGACACCTATGGTCATTTGTTTGGGGATGATGTATTGATTGCTATTGCGAATCGTTTGTCTAAATGTCTTAGAGAGTCGGATGTCTTGGGTCGATGGGGTGGTGATGAGTTTATTATCTTGCTTCCTTCGAGTCGCCAAGGAGAAGTTCTAATTGTTCGAGATAAAATTATCGAAGAAGTAACTCGAGATCCGATTCAAATCGGTGAGATTAATGAGAAGGTTTCATTAAGTATAGGAGTTTCGCGAATCGAATATAGTTGGGAGTATACCATGGAGCAGGCAGATAAGCATTTGTATCGCTCTAAGTCTCAACCTGATCTGCCCGTGTTTCCGGACATTCAATTTCAGTAAAACGTTTAATTAATTGTCAGGCAAAAATCTTGTACGTATATCGAGATTTTTGTCTTTTTTATTTTATTTCTCGTGCTATAATTTTTTTGTACAAGGGGTACTTAAGGGGACATACATGAATAAACAGTTGGCAAAGTCGAAGAAGAAAGTTCGCCTCTATTCATTTTTAGTATCAATGGTTTTCTGTTGTTTGTTTTGATGATTTATTCCAATAATGCGTCCACTCTGAAATTTAGAAATGTTTCAATTATTGAAAATGAGTTGCTTACGGTGAAGAGTTCGATGGAAAATTCCATTCGTGAGCGTCTTTTTTATACGGATTTTCTGAATCTGATTATTACTGAAATGCTAGCAGATGATCAGGAAGTGGACTATCAGAAGATTGAAGTTTATGCCTCATTTATTATTGCAGGTGATCCAAGCTTTCGAAATGTGACCATAGCCAAAAATGGGGTCATAAATTATGTTTTTCCAGTGGAAGAAAATGAGACAGTACTTGGTATTGATCTATTGGCACAAGTTGATCGAAGAGACTCCATTTTGCGTGCGATTGAACTTCGTAAACCGATAACTCAAGGACCACTGGAAGCATTTCCGGGTGTGATTTCCGTGTTTAATCGTTCACCCATCTTCTATCAGGATGAGTTTTGGGGAATCGTCAGCGTTGTGTTGGATTTTGATCGTTTAATTGAAAGTATGAACATGTTTTTTGAAACGGATAAATATCAGTATGCACTTGTGGCAAAAGATGTTGATACAAATGGAGATTTTGTTTACGACCCATTTAATATTCTGGATAAGCAAATTATGGTAAAAGATGTTAAGTTGCAGGGAATTACTTGGCAATTAGCGATTTATCCGCTTGCAGGGTGGAATCAAGGGGTTTCAGTTCTATATCCACTCTTAATCTTTGGATTTATATTAAGTATCGTACTATACTTGTTTCTTTATCAGTTTTTTACCCGATATTATGAGCATCAGCGCAACTCGATGTTTGATGCTATGACGGGGCTTAGAAACCGACTTGAATTTGAGTTTCTTCTGCAACAGGATAAATCAGAAACTCGTAAGAGCACACTGATTGTGTTGGATATCGATGATTTCAAAAAAATTAACGATACCTATGGTCATCAGGTTGGAGATCTAGCACTGGCTAAGCTTGCTTCACGCCTTAACGAGGCAGTTAGGGAGGAAGATTATGTCTATCGGATCGGTGGAGATGAGTTTGCGATTTTACTCTATGGTGTATGTGGGATAGAAGAAGCGGAAGAAGTAATTTCCAGAATCCATGATCATACCCAGTTTGAACTTGAAGTTAATCATCCAATAGATAAGACAATTAAGATAACAACGAGTATGGGTGCTGCAACTCTTTGTCATGATGAGAAAAAAATGACAGAGTTGTTCAGGATTGCGGATGACAACCTGTACATTTCCAAGGAAAAAGGGAAGAA
>DOKQ01000051.1 GCA_003510215.1 Erysipelotrichaceae bacterium | reverse complement strand
GGGGCTCATATGTTGGAAATCTGTCCGTCCATCGCGAAGAACCGTCCGAAAATCGAAGTTCATGAGCTTGGCATTGGGGGTAAAAACCCTCCAGCACGCCTCGTGTTTGAAAGTGGTGTCGGAGATGCCATTCATGTGTCACTGATTGATATGGGGAATCGCTTTCGAATGATCGTTGCAGAATGTGAAGTCATTCCTGCGATTGCAGATATGCCAAAACTTCCAGTAGCTCGCACGATGTGGAAATTGAAACCTAATTTTGAAATTGGGACTGAAGCATGGATTTATTCCGGCGGAGCACATCATACCGTGCTATCGTTTGCTTTATCAGTGGAACATATGCGTTACTTTGCTGAGATGATGAACATTGAGTTTATCCATATTGGAAAAAACACAACCATTGAATCGCTTAAACAAACATTAGCTGCCAACGAAGTGATATACGCAGGGTATAGATAAGATGTATGAGGCATTAAAACAACGAGTTTATGATGCGAACATGCTTCTTCCGAAGTATGGCTTAGTTACATTTACTTGGGGAAATGTCAGTGAAATTGATCGTAACCTGGGTGTGTTTGCCATTAAGCCAAGTGGTGTAAAATATGAAGACTTGCGTGTTGATGATATTGTTGTAGTGAATCTGAGTGGTGAAGTTGTGGAAGGCATGTATCGTCCAAGCAGTGACACAGATACGCATCTTCACCTTTATAAGGTGTATGATTCGCTGGGTGGGATTGTGCATACGCATTCCCGTCATGCAACGATTTTTGCACAAGCAAAAAAAAGCATCGTAGCTTATGGTACTACGCATGCGGATTATTTCTATGGGGACGTGTTTTGTACCCGTCCACTTTCGATGCAGGAAATTGAATCGGACTATGAGCTGAATACAGGGAAGGTCATTGAAGAAACCTACTTGTTACAAAAGAGTAATCCGCATAAGATTCCTGGGATTCTTGTGGGATCTCATGGTCCCTTTGCCTTTGGTACAAGCGGTGAACAAGCCGTGTTCAACGCGGTCGTTTTGGAAGAAATTGCTTACATGTCCCTCCATAGTGAACTTCTGCTTCCAGGACTCTCGCGAATTGATCAGGGCTTATTAGATAAACATTATATGCGAAAGCATGGACCTAAAGCTTATTATGGTCAAAAGTAAAAGCGGCTAATTACCGCTTTTGCTTTGTTTATATAGAGTGTATTGAAATCGAATGTAACAGCCAAGGCAGAACCCTGCGATAGCAATTGCACTAGCCATAAAGACCATCACTGAAAATACATAACTTAGAATGGTATAATTGGCTAAGGACGATAGATAACTAATGGATAACATGGATACCGCCAGAGTTTGGTTAAACCGCTGCTGATCTTTGTCCTCAGGGATATATTGATCAAAGGGCTTCGTAAGAAATTTCTTTGCGATTGCCATGATGGGATGAAAGTTAAATAGTAAACTACTTAATCCGGATAATAGTGGGATAAGTAGGAATAGATGTTGGTTAAAAATCCACGTGAGTAGCACACTGATGACAATGGACCATTGATTGGCTCGTACCATGGGACGTGGAATCATGTTTGAATTCATAATAAATACCTCCTGTTAGCTTGTATCATATCATATTTTATACAAGGTATCAAGTGAGACGTTTTTTCACAAGATAGACAAATAGTTTCAGATAGATTATATTAAATGTAAGTTTGAAAGGAAGTAAAGTTATGTCAATGGTTGCTTTGTTAACAGTTGGGGTTATTGTTCTTGTCGTCTTATTTGTGATTGTTGCGGTGATTTCTCAACAGAAATAATTTCACCTAAAGTTCAGTTTTTACCGGTGTTTTGAATCATGATTTCGTGTATAATAGACAAGTCAATGATTGTGCTATGAAATGATTTTATGGCCACCGTCAGAAAATCATTGGCTCCCTTGTCATTTGCTTCATTCTTTTTATAAAGGTCGCAAATTATTGCGACTTTTAATTTACCCGCTTTTTTCCACACATCTTAAGGTATAATATATAAGAATGTAAAAAGGATGTGGAATGATGAATTTAGGTTGGATTCTGTTTCGGCAAATTGCTATGATGTTTGTGATGATGCTTTTGGGTACATTGATGTTTAAAACAAAGAAGTTAACGTTGGAAGGAAGCAAACAACTAGGTTCAATTTTGCTCTACCTTGTAACTCCTTTGGTCATTATCAATGCCTATACAATAGAATATAGTGAACAGCGAGCAAGATTTATTGGGTATGCCTTCCTTTTATCAACCATAGGATTGCTTTTGGCAATCGTTATTTCCCGGGTGATATTTAAAGAAGGTATCATGCGTTTTTCGGGAGCCTTTTCCAATGCTGGCTTTATGGGAATTCCATTGGTCTATGCTACACTCGGTGTAGAGGCTGTTTTTTATGTCAGTACATATATGGCCATGCTTATTTTATTGCAATGGACATATGGCGTTTATGCGATCACTCAAGATGCATCTACGGTTACTTTCAAAAAGATTATAACGAATCCTGTGATTGCAAGTGTGTTTGTGGGTCTATTCATTTTCTTCTTAAAAATTCCGATTCCAAGTTTGCTTTTGGATGTACTTTCTTCCGTAAATCAGTTAAATGGTCCTTTGGCCATGTTTGTTCTGGGCGTTTACCTGGCAGTCACGCCCATTCAATCGCTTTACAATCGACTTTCGTTATATACGATGTCATTTGTTCGGCTCGTTTTTATTCCTCTGATTGTAGTAGGAGTATTTACTTTGCTACCTGCAGATTGGTATGATGCAAAATTGGCCATTATCATAGCAGCAAGTGCACCTGTAGGATTTAATGTGGCTATCCTTGCCCAACAATACGATCAGGACTACTCTGCTGCCGTGGGATATATTGTTTTATCGACACTTTTAAGTATTTTCAGCATGCCACTGATGGTTACTTTTGCAAAAAGTCTTTGGTCTTAACAAGGAGGTTAACTTATGGCTATCTATCTGACAAAAGATGCTTCTAAGCTTTTGGAGTTTTCTATTAAGCTAACATCGGAGGTTTCCTCGAATGACTCATGGATTGTTCATTCCTTTTTGAATATGGGGAAAAGACTATGGGTGGTGATTCATGAAGATTCCGGATGGTTTTTTCCAATGCAATCATTGAAGAAAAAGCAACTGATTCATTTTAAGGAAACCATAATCAGTTATCTGATGTATTATGGAACAAGGATGTACCTTCAGCCAACGACGTTAAGACAACTGGCAGATTCAATTGATCAAGCTGATTATGTCAATTCCGGTAGATCTCGTGTGAATCGTATTAAAACAACGAGAGAGAATGTATACATGCATGAGCATCTTTTTGATAAACAGTCTCTATATAATCTCGCCTTTATGGAAGCTTGCAATAATTTTTATGATATGGTGGGTAACAACTTTCACCCCTTATTCAAAAATTTCATAAGTTCGTTACAACGGGAGGATCATCGTCCGATTCAAATTCAGGCGTATGAAGCCACTGTATTTCTTCATCACGAACATCTAGAAGATACCGTGTATCGTCATCTCATGATTCCTTCTCATATTTCCTTTGGTCATCTGGCTATTTCTCTAATGAAAGTGTTTAGGTACGAACAGGTCCATTTACATCGGTTTTTGTGTTTTAATGAAAATAAAGAACTTGAAGTCAGTTTTGTGTCACAACATGAAATCGATATGGGATTGGCGATGGAGGAGTTTGAGTTTAATGAAAATGATTATTGTCTTGAGGATGTGCTGCCACTGTTTCCTTATGTCATCTTTGAATATAATTACAGTGCCTCATGGAAACATCTTGTGGTAATCCATGATATCACTGAGGACTATCCGTCATTGTCTGTATCAATCATTAAGGCCGAAGGGTTAGCTCCATTGGATCTTCATGATTCCTTTGAAGAGTATGAACATGATTTAAACCGAATGGATGAGAAGAACTTAAGGTTTGAACAGAAAAGCATGGAATTTAATCTTGAACGAGTTAAAAGAATGGAGGATGTACTTTGGGTTTTGGAAGGTGAGTATAAACAGCTTCCAATGATGAAAGTGGATTCAGTGAAGTTGTCTTAGCAAGAAATAGGAGGTATATTAGTGAAAAAAATAAAATGGTTGATGTTTGATTTGGATGGGACTCTGTTAAATGAAGCAAAGCAAGTAAC
Source organism: Erysipelotrichaceae bacterium (assembly GCA_003510215.1). Classification (GTDB taxonomy): domain Bacteria; phylum Bacillota_I; class Bacilli_A; order Erysipelotrichales; family Erysipelotrichaceae; genus UBA2227. Next base: position 1,977 of record DOKQ01000051.1, on the reverse strand, counting down.
AGATAAAACGAAACAGGTATTGGAAACGATGAAGTCTATGGGCATTCGCATGGGTGTCGCTACGGGTAGACCCTTAGTACCTGTGATGCAGCGAGTCAAAGAGTATGGGATTGAGCATTTGATGGATGTGCTCGTTTGTTATAACGGTGTTTTGGTTTATGATAAAACTCAGGATAAAACCTATGAGACCTTTCCGATTCAAAAGTCACTCGTGGATGAAATCTATGATCACTATCAGAAGCGTGGATTTAATTACTGTCTCTATGATCAGGGAGTGCTTTATACATCAAGAATCGATGCTTCCATTCAGAAAGTATCGGGTTTGAACTTACTGAAGCCTTTGGTTATGCCAATCGAAGAAGTCGATAAAGATCATTTTTATAAATTGATTATTACAGTGGATGAAGGTAGAATGGATGAGGTTGACCAAGTCTATGAGTCGATTAAGGATGATCGATTTCATGGGTTTAAAACCCAGCATGATCTCTTTGAGTTTGTGGATGCGAGGGTCAGTAAGTCATATGGAATCTTGAAGCTGGTGAGTCAGTATGGGGATGATTTGTCAAATGTTATGGCCTTTGGTGATACGACCAACGATCTGGAAATGCTTAAGGACTGTGGCTGGGGTGTATGTATGGTTAATGGAACCGATGATGCGAAGAACGTCTCCGATGATATAGCTTTGAGCAATGAAGAAGACGGCGTAGCACAGTATCTAGAGACATATTTTGGTTTGAAATAATCAGTTTTTCAATCAATGAAGTTAAAACGGCGAAATATCATGCCGTTTTTTATATAGACAATTGTCACATGAGGGATACAGGCGTATGATGGTTAAGTGAAAATGTGAGGTAGCTATGGAACTTGGAATCATTTTGTTAAAGCAAATTTTGCTTATGTTTGTTATCATGATGTTTGGTGTCATGCTTTACAAAAGTTCAAAGGTGACCAATCAGGGTGCTAAAGAGTTAGGATCCATGCTTCTGTACTTTATTGGCCCAATGACAATTATTCGTGCCTATAGTACAGATTTTTCGTGGATGAAAGCTCATCAGCTGCTACTGACCTTTGCCTTGGCCATCATTTCTGTATCTGTTGGTATCATTGTTTCTACATTGTTATTTCGTCATAAAAAGATCGATGCATTTGTCACTACCTTTTCAAATGCAGGCTTTATGGGAATTCCTTTGGTTCAAGCTATTCTTGGTTTACAAGCAGTCTTGTATCTATCAGCGTTTATGGCAGTGGCCACGATTGCTATGTGGACATATGGAGTCTATGTGCTTAGTGGAAGACAAGAAGGAACAGATATCAAAAAAATCCTAACAAACCCTGTCATCTTGAGTGTATTTGTGGGATTAATCATCTATTTTGGCCGAATATCAGTGCCTGGTTTTGCAATGGAAGTTATGACGACGATTAGTTACATCAATTCACCCTTGGCGATGATTGTGCTTGGGGTTTATCTGGCTCAAGTTCCATGGATGAGCTTGTTTAATCAAAAAGAGATTTACAGAACATCACTAGTTCGCCTTATGCTTGTTCCATTGATTGTTGGGTTTATGCTTGTTTTGATTCCGAATGGATTTTATGAAGTGAAAATGACAGTCATGATTGCCACAAGTGCACCTGCCGCTTTTAATACAGCTATCCTTGCCCAACAATACCATCAGGATGTAGGTGTTGCTGTCCGATATGTTTGCTTATCTACACTTTTATCTTTAATCACAATGCCAATCATTTTGACTCTTATGGCGATGGTGTGGGCATGAGCAAACCAATTGCATGGGTCATGTGTGATTTAGATGGCACACTACTTGATTCAAATAAAAAGCTATCCGATACTACGTATCAGACGCTACGTTCGATTAAGCAAAAGGGAATCTATTTTGGGGTTGCTACAGGAAGACCATTAGCCTCTTTATTAAATAAACTTGAGGAAATGAGGTTAGATACCTTATGTGATGGGATTGTAGC
>DOKQ01000135.1 GCA_003510215.1 Erysipelotrichaceae bacterium | reverse complement strand
TTATGTCCTGCTTTCGCAATGATATCCGCTTCTCGTGCATGGTTCTTGGCATTCAATACTTCGTGTCTAATCTTTCTTTGAGTAAACATCTTACTTAAAAACTCACTCGTTTCAACGGCGATGGTACCCACAAGAACAGGTTGTCCTGATTCATTCAGTTCCATAACTTCTTTTACCAGAGCTTCATATTTTGCTTTTTTAGTACCGAAAATAGCATCTGGATAATCCTCACGCGCAATCGGGCGATTCGTAGGAATTTCTACCACACGCATGTTATAGATGGATAGAAACTCTTCTTCCTCAGTTTTGGCAGTTCCAGTCATCCCAGATAACTTCTCATATAGACGGAAGAAGTTCTGATAGGTAATCGTTGCCATCGTTGACGTTTCCTGTTTGATAGGTACCCGTTCCTTCGCTTCGATCGCCTGATGCAACCCATCCGAATATGCACGCCCAACCATTAAACGTCCTGTAAACTGATCAACAATCACGATTTGATTTTCCTGAACGACATATTCCACATCGCGAATCATTATAAAATTTGCACGCAACGCCTGATGCAAATGATGTACCAGCTGTGTATGCTTGATCTCATATAAATTATTGATATTAAACGCCTTCTCAGCTTTTCGAACACCTTCTTCAGATAGTTGAACCGTTTTCCCTTTAATATCAATGACATAGTCTTCGTTTTCTACAAGACGTTTTACGAATTTATCTGCCTGAACATATAAGTTCGCGGTTTGCTTTTGACCACCTGAAATAATTAAAGGTGTTCTTGATTCATCAATTAAAATCGAGTCAACTTCATCCACAAGCGCATAGAATAGAGGACGCAAAACACGTTCCTTCACATCTGTCACCATGTTATCACGCAGATAATCAAAACCAATTTCAGCATTGGTTGTATATGTGATATCTGAAAGATAGCAATCACGTTTTTGTTTTGGACTTAAAACACGTAAGTTGACACCTACAGTCAATCCTAAGAAACGGTGTATCTTACCCATCCACTCCGCATCACGTTGAGCTAAATATTCATTCACAGTGACAACATGAACACCTTTGCCCGTTAATGCGTTTAAATATACAGGTAAAACCGAGGTTAAGGTTTTCCCTTCCCCCGTTTTCATTTCTGCAATATCTCCTTGATGCAAGACGATACCACCCATGATTTGTACAAAATACGGAAACTCACCAATTACACGATAGGCAGCTTCACGAGCTACCGCAAATGCTTCTGGCAATAAATCATCCAGTGTTTCACCACCGGTAAGACGTTGACGAAATTCTGTGGTTTTCGCTTTTAATTGATCATCATCCAAGGCACGTATCTCATCTTTAAGTACGTCAACCATTGAAGCAATCTTTTCGATTTCTTTTAATCGCTTTTTATCGAAGTTAAATAATGTTGACAATATGTTTGCCATAAACTACCTCCATCACTCTTTGTTCAACCTATTAAAAAAGTTGGGAATTACCCAACTCCTTAGACCTTACAGCTTAACAATATTATGTGCTTGAAGACCGCGTTCACCGTTGACTAATTCGAATTCGACTTCAGCGCCTTCGTCGATGGTTTTGAAACCTTCCATTGCTAATTGTGAATAGTGGAAGAATACATCTCTGTCGTCAGCCAATTTGATGAATCCATATCCCTTTTCTTTGTTAAACTTCTTTACTTTTCCTTGCATTTACTAAATCCTATACCTTTCTTGAGTAGACTACTGCTACTTTTTCATTATACATAATAACGCTTTGAAATGCAAACATTATTGCTCTTTGTTCCTCTGCGGTTCAATTAAATGAGCCGAAACAGTGAAAACCAGAGCCTCAACTTTTGCAACATGAGGAAGAACCAATGTATGTGCCGCCAGTAATGAGCCACCTGTCGTACACACATCATCCACAAGCAAAATGTTATCTGTATTCTTTAGCATACTAACATCAATTTCGAAATGTTTCAAGATGTTCGCTCGATTTTCTTTCGATTGATGCTTTTGTAAAACCTTGTTTTTCTTCGATAATATATGTATTTTCTCGATAGAAATACGTTGACACATAACTTCCAGATGATGAAAGCCACGCTCTTCAATCTTTTCTTTTGATGAAGGCAAATAGATTATTTTATATCCTTTAAACTTGCGCTTAATCCAACCGATATGATTCTCAAAGAACAATTTTCCACACGCTTCATCCTTCTGCTCTTTATATCGATACAGCAGTTCTTCAATCTGCTCATTATACACAATGAAATAATGCACCTTTAGATTCTGGATCACAAGGCACTTTTTCTCTAAACTTAACTTTCTTTCACACCGAATGCAAACATCTCTTCTTTGTAGAAAATGAATCATGGATTGTCCATGTGCTAATGGTTCTGCACACCATAGACAGAGCGATTCGCTTGTTGGATTTTCTTTATACAACTTATTACAAACTCCTCCTTCTGATCACACAAGAACACGCAATCACCTGTTGGAAAATTGAATGTTCTACCTACACGGCCACTCATCTGAACAAGGCTTGCTTCATCAAACACTGGATGATTAGCCATCAAAACACAAACATGAATATTTTCAAAAGTAACCCCTCGTTCGAGGATGGTTGTACTAACTAGAATCCGATTTTCTCTTTTTGAAAACCGCCGAATGATTTCATCCTTATTCGATGATTTAGATGTTATGTAATCACACCGAAGTATCCACGACAGCTTTTTTGCCATATTCATAGATGGCACAAAGATAATCCATTGTCTACTCAAATCTCTAATCAACATATATACGATTAAATAGAGTGTCCATCGAGGTTGAATCAACAGTTTCGGTTCAACGACTGGATGCTTATGCGGTCGCTCATTTAAAATGACATGTTTACACTTACCGGCACTCACCCTGCTTTTCAAATAATCATCGACCGTTGCTGTCAAATAGATCATATGCCCACGACAGCTTTTTTGAGCAATCATCTGTAACACTTGATTCCCTTTAAAGGGGAAGGCGTCCGGTTCATCCATAATGAGTAAATCAAACCAATGCGGGTAGCGAAATAGCTGATGAGTTGTACAGACAATCAAATCACCATCTGTTATACTCGTAAATCCCTGGCACACACAAATGACTTTTGATTTCGGAAACAACTTTGTCAACCGCTGAGTTAATTCAAGGACTACCTGTCTGCGTGGAATTGCCCAACCGATCTTTATCTTATTTATAAGACCTTCTTTTATAGCCTCAAGAACGAGCTCTGTTTTCCCGGCACCACAGACAGCTTCAACCAACACTGATGATGTCATACATTCGGAGGCAATAACTTTTGAACAGGCTAACTGAGCAGAGGTCAATGGATAGTTCATCGATAATTCCGGGTTTTCAGATATATCCCATGAGCTTGTGCTTTCTTTTTCCTGAATATAGGCTACACATTTACGGCAATACACTCCACGTGTTCCCGTATAAAAATAGATGGGATCTTTATTTAGACAGTATGGACATTGATTCATATAACCTCCACACATCCTTATTGTCCATAATGTGATTAAACCCTTTTAATTCTAAAAAATTCATCTTTAAACCACAAAAAAGAAGGTCTGATATTTCAATCAAACCTTCCACATATTACTTACTTGGCCAATCCTTGAGCTGATTCCCTATGACAAAAAACGACTTTTTAGCATACCTTGCCATCGGACTATCCGATAATGAATCCGAATAAAACTCATCAATCTCATCCAATGAGAACTGTTCCTTAAAGCGAACCGGTTTCTCTTCACCATAACAATTTAAGCGAAGATTCTTCCCCGTTTTAGGATCCACTATGGAACCAATAAGGGTAACCCCAAGTCGATCACAAACTGGTTTAAGCAGAAACTCCGGAGAAGCAGAAATAATTACATCAGAGTCCTGTTTGGTTTCCAGATACCAGCCCTTGAGTAAATACTCATGTTTAACCCAAAATTGATCAATCTCAACTTCCAGTTGTTTGATTCCAGTAAAATACTTATAAATCTGATTTTTCATTGCAGTTTTATCAACGACTTTTAGCTTATATAGAATCATAAACACAAGTGCTCTGGGTAAAAATCGTATGAGTAACGGATGACGTCTGATTTCAAAAAAGAAGAAATCTACTGAACTATCACCATCATATATGGTCTTATCGAAATCATACACATTCATCCTATGTACCTCCTTGATTAATAGGCTTCAACCATCAATTCTGCCATACGCTTGGAAAACGCCACTGGATCTTCAATTTGTAATCCTTCCATCAGACATGCCTGATCGTATAACAATGACGCAAGATCCTTCAATTTTTCCGGATGACTTTCTGAAACTCTTTTTAACGTTTCAAGTAATGGATGCTCAGGGTTAATCTCCAGAATCCGTTTTGCCTTCATATTTTCGTTGGCATCTGGCATTTGCGAGAGTACTTTTTCCATTTCGAAGGATAAGCCTTCTTCACTGACAAGACATACTGGATGACTCTTTAATCGTGTTGAAAGACGAACATCTTCCACTTTAGACTTTAACACCTCTTTGAGTGTTTCAAAGAGATCTTTGCTTTCTTTTGCTTTCTCTTCAATTGCTTGCTTCTCCGATTCATCCATTAAATCAAGATTGCCCTGATTCAATGATTTGAATGGTTTATCCTTGTACTGCTGCATGATGGAAATCACAAATTCATCCACATCATCCACCAGATAAAGAATTTCATACCCTTTATCTTTGACACGTTCAGCCTGAGGGAAAGCTTCACACTTTTCAACACTATCTGCCGCAATGTAGTAAATCTCTTTTTGATCCTCACTCATTCGCGCCACATACTCTTCAAGAGTTACCAATTTCTGATCTCTGGAAGAAGTAAACAACACAAGATCTTCAAGCAATTCTTTATGTGCCCCAAAATCTTGATAAATACCATATTTGATTTGTAATCCGAAATTCTTCCAGAAACTCTCGTAGGTTTCTCTTTCCAATTTTAGCATACTTAACAGTTCACTCTTGATTTTTTTCTCAAGACGGGAAGCTATGACTTTCAGTTGACGATCATGTTGAAGAATTTCCCGGGAAATATTAAGAGATAAGTCTGGTGAGTCAACTAGACCCTTTACAAATCGGAAGTAGTCCGGAATCAGATCTTTCGCTTTATCCATGATGAAGACACCGCGGCTATATAGCTGTAATCCCTTTTCATATTCATTTGAATAGAAATTAAAAGGCGTTTTCGATGGGATAAACATCAGGGATTGGAACGATACATTTCCTTCTACTTGCATATGAATCACTTTCGCTGGTTTTTCCCAATCCATAAATTTATCTTTATAGAAATTTTCATAATCCTCTTCACTGACATCCGATTTGCTGCGTTTCCACAATGGAATCATAGAGTTCAATGTTTCCATTTCAAACTCTTCATTTTCTTCCGCATCTTTAGCCATCATGATTGGATAGCGTATGTAATCCGAGTATTGCTTAACCAATGAACGAATACGATAGGTCTCAAGGAACTCATCATAGGTTTCATCTTCCGTGTTATCCTTAATCGTGCAGATAATGGTAGTTCCATGTGAATCGCGAGTAGTTTCACTGATTGAATATCCCTCTACACCCGTGGATTCGAAACAATAGGCTGTTTCACTAAAGACCGATTTACTAATGACCTTAACTGAAGAGCTCACCATAAATGCAGAATAGAATCCCACCCCAAACTGTCCGATAATGTCAATGTCATCTTTCGCTTTATCCAACGCCTGCTTAAATGCATGCGAACCACTTTTCGCAATGGTACCAAGATTCTCTTCCAACTCACTTTGTGTCATCCCAATCCCATTGTCGGTAATGGTAACCGTTCTATTTTCTTTATCAACGGACAACGTGATGTTTAGTTGAGTTCGATCAATCTGGACAGAATCATCCTCTAGCGATTTAAAATAGATTTTGTCCAAAGCATCGGATGCATTCGAAACAAGTTCTCGAAGAAAGATTTCTTTGTGAGTGTAAATTGAGTGAATCATCAACTCTAACAAACGTTTCGACTCAGCTTTGAATTGTTTTGTTTTTGCCATAGTTCCTCCTTATTTAGCACTCTTATACTTTAAGTGCTAATAGTATTTTAGTCAATTCTATCCAAGATTTCAAGTCCTATAAAAAAAAAGATGGAAATCATCCATCTTTAATCAAGATTCACTTTTCGTATATACTGAATGGCCGTGCATCCAAGCCCGGTATGTACCCCTACGGTAGAAATCAAATCTGTTTGAAAGATTTCTGCTGTTGGAAAATTGGACTTTACACGTTCATAGAATTGTTGTCCCTTTTCGGGATCCCAAACATGCGCAACACAAATTAAGCAGTTCTCATCAACTTTCTTCTCTTTAAAATAATCGATAACCACATCCCAGGCCTTACTCATTGTACGAACTTTGCTGTAAGCATCATTCTTGCCACCCGTATCAATACTCACCTTTAAAATCGGCTTAATACTCATAAAGCCAGCCAACGTAGCAGCCATCGGTGTGATTCTTCCACCACGAGCCAAGTGCTTCAAATCGTTAGGTATAACAAATGTCACACTATCTAACATGGATACTTCGAGTCGGCGTTTTACTTCTTCAACATCATAACCTTTGTCAAAGAGTATTCTGGCTGAAGTTGCCAGATGTAGTTGATTGCTTGCGGTAGCAAAGCAGTCAAAATAATCGAAAGGAATACCCACACGGTCAGCGGTTGTGACCATGGCTGATATCGTTGATGATAACCCTGAAGTTATTGGAACACCAAAAATCAGATCATAACCCTCTTCTTTTAACTGCTCAAACAGTTCATCAATACGCCCTAATGGCGGTAATGATGTTTTCAATAATTTGCCATCATAAATCATTCGGTACGTTTGATCGATGGTTATGGTTTCTCCCTCAAGATACACCTTATCCTGATCAATAATTTGCAAAGGAACTTTATAAAGTCCTTCCATCTCAACGTTTTGATGGTAGATGTTACTTCCACTATCAGTAACAACAGCGATTTTCATATCATTGTCCTCCCTGCTTACTAACCATAGTATATAATAAACCCACCCCAATGTGTGCGAATTTTTCAAAAATGATTAAAAAAAACCAGAGATAATTCTCTGGTTAGGGTTAATCTAGTAATGCGGCTTGAACTGCGATTGTACCAAGTCCAGCATGAGCTGCTAAAACTGCAGGTAATTCGTAAACTTCATATTGAATATCACCGAATTTTTTCGTAGCTGCTTCTTTGAAACGATTGATGGTATCCATCGCTTCACAGGAAAGTAGATATAGCTTATGCGTTTTTGCACTTACCTGATGTTGCTCTAGACTTTCCAGCAACATTTCGAAAATTTTCGTTTCAGTTCTTGCTGTACCCATTTTCTCGATGGTTGTTGCTCCATTTTCAAGAATAAGCAGGGCTTTAATTTTAAGTAGTGACGATAGTGCTGCTGCGGCTGGCGAGACACGCCCACCACGCTTTAACTGCTCCAATGTTTCAGGATATAAGTAAGATACCGTATTCTTAAACGCCTTCTGAGCCATGTTGAGGATATCTTCTTTTGAAGCACCTTCTTTAGCCATTTCCGCTGCTTTAAGTACTACTGCACGTTGAGGCCCTGCAAGTGTCAATGTATCCACAATGTCAATATTTCTTAAGTCATTTTGGGCTGCTGCCAAACGGAATGCCTGATATGTACCTGATAAATTACTTGATAGTGCAAATACGATAATATGATCATAATCTTCTTCCTTAAACTTCTTCATCATCTCATCAAGCAAACCCAGATTAGGTTGTGACGTTTTTGGTGCTGCTTTTTCTTTCAATTTATTAACTAAATCTGCCGAAGAAAGTTCAACTTGGTCTTGATATTCTTTCCCCTCAAGAATAACAGATAGTGGAGTAATGATAATTCCCATTTCTTTGGCTTCATTAATATCCATGCAAATTGTGGAATCCGTTACTATTAATATTTTTT
>DOKQ01000134.1 GCA_003510215.1 Erysipelotrichaceae bacterium | reverse complement strand
TTTGATGGTTTTGGATGAGTCGTGCTAATGTGGGAAGTCCGTACTCAATTTGGCCCTGATGATTTCCGCCTTCGGTTAAAATCCGATCAACATGACAGGAGATAAGTGTTTTAACCGCTTCTTCGAGGTTTCCCGTTTGATCAAAGGCTTTATGGAAAACGGCTTCTTTTTTGTAGGAGTGAATTAAGTCGGTCATCAATTTAGTTGATATTTCATCAATAGATAAATCTTCATTGAGAAAACCAAAAACGATTCCATCTGCCCCATGTTCCAATAGCTGTTTTGCATCAAACATCATAAGTTCAATTTCCTGTTTGCAATAATGGAATCCATGAGCATGTGGACGTACCATACATAGGATTGGAAGAGATGTTTCGGCTTTTATCTGCTTTAAAAGACCAATAGACGGTGTAAGACCGCCTAACTCAAGGGCGTGATTTAACTCGATTCGATCGATGGGTAAGCCATCCACTGCCTTAAAGTCTTCGTAAGTTCCAATACATAGTTCGACGTGTAATTCTTTCATTGTTATCACCATCTTAATCATACGTTTTATTAAAAGCGCTTTCAATAGTGTGTTGCTCAAATAAACTTCCAGTAGGCATAAAAATCATTTGTGAAATCACGTGGAAATTGTGAAAAAAGCATAGACATATGAGGGGCACTATGCTAAAATTACCACATGCTAAGCACCGTATATACTTGCGAATAAGGCGCAAGAGTCTCTACCCAGTCACCGTAAACGACTGGACTACGATGGAAGCGCAACTTTTCTGCGTGCTTCTGTCGATTGACGGAAGTTTTTTCGTTTTTATCGGTGGATTAGCCAGAGGAAAGGGGAACATTATGTTCGAAAAAATCTTTAAATTATCGTCTAAAGGTACGAATGTTAAGACAGAGCTATTAGCCGGTTTAACAACATTTCTTACCATGGCCTACATTTTAGCAGTTAACCCACTTATCTTAGGGGACGCAGGAATGCCTGCAAATTCAGTATTTTTGGCAACAGCAATATCTGCCGCATTAGCATCTATCATCATGGGCTTAGTAGCAAACTATCCGATTGCTCTTGCACCAGGTATGGGGGTTAATGCATTTTTTACGTATACTGTCGTATTCGGCTTTGGTTTTACATGGCAAGCAGCTTTGGCAGCTGTCTTTATCTCAGGGATTTTATTCTTGATTGTTTCCGTTACAGGTATTCGTAAACTGGTGATTAATGCGATTCCTCGTCAGTTAAAATTGGCTATCGGTGCTGGTATCGGTTTCTTTATTGCCTTTATCGGATTGAAAAATGCTGGATTTATCGTGGCGGATCAAGCTACTTTTGTAAGCCTTGGAAATATGAAAGACCCTGTTGTTTTATTGGCGGTTTTTGGCATTTTGGTGACAATCGCATTGATTGCAAGAAAAGTAAAAGCTGCTGTATTCTATGGTCTAGTCATTACAGCCATCGTAGGTATTGGACTTGGTTTGGCTGGAATTGAAGGTATGCCAGCTGCCCCAGCATTTACTGACTTTGCAAATATTGATTTCAGTATGCCAACTCTTGGTGCATTTATCTCTGGATTTGATGAGTTATTTGCCAATCCAAAATGGTTGGTTGTTATCTTCTCATTTTTGTTTGTTGACTTCTTCGATACAGCAGGCACTTTGGTTGCGGTTGCAAACCGTACAAACCTTGTTAATGAAGAGGGTGAATTGGAAAATGTTGAACGTGCTTTATTGGCAGATGCGATTGGTACAGTTGCAGGTGCTGCACTTGGTACTTCAACCGTTACTTCATATATTGAATCAACTGCAGGTGTTGAAGTTGGTGGACGTACGGGTCTAACTTCAGTCACTACAGGTGTGTTGTTCTTATTATCAGTCGTTCTTATGCCTTTGCTTGTTAGTGTTAACTCAACTGTAACTGCTCCAGCACTTATCGTTGTCGGTATTCTTATGGCTCAACAACTTGGTGGTATCGAGTGGGATGACTTTATTAGTGCATCCAGTGGATTTGTGGCAATTATCACGATGATTCTTACTTACTCGATTTCGGATGGTATCGCGTTTGGTTTCATCACTTATGCAATTGCTATGTTGGCAGCTGGTCGTGGTAAAGAAGTCAAACCAGCAATCTGGGCATTACTACTTGTATTTATTGCTTACTTCGCTGTCTAGGTTATAGAAAATTGAGTTCATAACGGAAAGAGGAATCTTTCCGTTTCTTTATATCAAACTAACGATATAATGGTTGTGTGAAAGGATGGTTGTGATGGATATGATGAATGGTAAAGTAATTAAAGAAGGATATACGTTTGATGATTTGTTGTTGGTGCCTTCGTATTCGAAGGTAGTTCCAGCTTCAGTTGAACTTTCTACACGTTTGACAAAGAAAATTCTGCTGAATGTTCCGATTATCTCCGCTGCTATGGATACAGTGACCGAATTTGAGATGGCAAAAATGATGGCACTGTTGGGTGGGTTAGGATTTATTCATAAGAATCTTCCCATTGAAGTTCAGGCGAAGATGGTTGAGGATGTGAAAAACACCGAGTTTTCACTTGAACAATATCCGGATGCCTGTGTAGATGATCAGGGAAAACTGAGAGTAGGTGCTGCCGTTGGTGTCAGTGATACGACACTCGATCGAGTTGCGGCATTGGTACAAGCGGGCGTGGACATTCTGGCGGTTGACAGTGCTCATGGTCATTCTGCGGGAGTCATTTCTACAGTAAGAACTTTACGTCAATTATATCCTGATCTAGATCTGGCCGGTGGTAACATTGTGACAGCTCAAGCAGCGATTGATCTGATTTACGCAGGTGCTACCTGTGTAAAGGTGGGCGTTGGCCCTGGGTCGATCTGTACGACGCGTGTTGTAGCGGGTGTAGGTGTTCCTCAGCTAACCGCGGTTAACGATGTCTATCAGGTGGCAAGACAGTATGATGTCGGAATTATTGCGGATGGTGGAATCAAACTGTCGGGTGATATTGCCAAAGCTTTAGCTGCCGGGGCTGACTGTGTCATGCTTGGTGGTTTGCTTGCAGGATGTCATGAAACACCTGGAGATGTATATGAAGTGAATGGCAAACAGGTAAAGAGTTATGTTGGCATGGGCTCATTAAGTGCCATGCAACGTGGTTCAAGTGATCGTTATTTTCAGGGTGGTCAGAAAGAACTTAAGAAGCTGGTTCCTGAAGGAATTGAAGCGACAGTTCCATTTAAAGGCTCCATTAAGGATGTTTTATATCAAATGCTTGGTGGTGTTCGCTCAGGTATGGGTTATTGTGGCTGTCACAATATTAGAGAAATGAAGGAACATGCTTCGTTTGTTAAAATTACCAATTCGGGATTACGTGAGTCTCATCCTCACGATGTGGATAATGTGAAGGAGGCACCGAATTACCGTGGAGAATAAGATATTAGTGCTTGACTATGGCAGTCAGTATAATCAGTTGATTGCCCGTCGAATCAGAGAATTTGGAGTTTATAGCGAATTGCTTCATCATGATGTTACTGCTGAAGATATTCGTAAAGACTCATCCATCAAAGGCATTATCCTATCGGGGGGACCGAATTCTGTTTATCAGGAGGATGCTTTTGATTTAGATGATGAAATTTTGAATCTGAATATACCCATACTTGGTATCTGCTATGGCATGCAATTAATTGCACATAAACTTGGTGGTAAAGTTGAGACTTCGTCGACTCGTGAATATGGTAAAGCGATGATTCCAACGAGTATGCAGGATCCTTTAACCAAAGGATTTCCTGAAGAAATCCAGGTTTGGATGTCTCATGGGGATAGTGTAACGGAGTTACCTGAAGGTTTTGACATCTATTCATCTACGAAAACCTGTCCGGTGGTTGCTTATGGAAATAAGGAAAAGAAATTCTATGGGGTTCAGTATCACCCGGAGGTAAGACACTCGCTTTTTGGCAATGATTTGCTTAAAAACTTTGTTTTTGATATTTGTAAAGCAAAGGCAGACTGGTCGATGCAGGCATTTATCGATGAGCAAATCAGAATCATCCGTGAGACCGTGAAAGATGATCATGTTCTCTGCGCATTATCTGGTGGGGTGGATAGTTCAGTGGTAGCTGCGCTTCTTTTCAAGGCGATAGGAAAGAAATTAACCTGTATGTTTGTGGATCATGGTTTGCTGCGAAAAAATGAAGCCGATTGGGTAGTCAAGGTTTTCCGTGATGATTATCATATGAATCTCATTAAAATATATGCTAAAGATCTGTTTTTAGGAAATCTGGCGGGCGTCAGTGATCCAGAAGAAAAACGGAAAATCATTGGTAGAGACTTTATCAAGGTGTTTGATGAAGAGTCAAGTAAGCTTACACAGATTCACTGGCTGGCTCAAGGTACTTTATATACAGATATTATCGAATCTGGTACCAAGACAGCTCAAACCATCAAGTCACATCATAACGTCGGTGGGTTACCGAAGGATATGCGGTTTAAACTGATTGAACCACTCAACCGTTTGTTTAAGGACGAGGTACGACAATTAGGTCTTGAACTTGGTCTACCTGAGAAAATCGTACAACGTCAACCATTCCCAGGACCAGGGCTTGCCATTCGTATCATTGGGGATGTTACAGAAGAAAAGCTAAGTATCGTTGCTGAAAGTGATGCAATTCTGCATGAAGAGTTGGAAAAGGCAGGACTATTGAAAGAAGTCTGGCAGTATTTTACCGTTCTAACCAATTTACGTTCGGTGGGTGTTATGGGTGATCAGCGTACGTATGATTATACATTAGGGATTCGTGCAGTCACTTCCATCGATGGTATGACCGCTGACTTTGCCCATCTTCCTTATGAGGTTTTGGGGAAAGTGTCCAGTCGCATCGTCAATGAAGTCAAAGATGTCAATCGCATCGTCTATGACATCACTTCCAAACCACCATCAACCATTGAGTGGGAATAGTAGTCAAAAACCCTGAGACCATTGATATAACTTGGTTTCAGGGTTTGCTTTTTGGTGACCGTACTAAAAGCGTAC
>DOKQ01000178.1 GCA_003510215.1 Erysipelotrichaceae bacterium | reverse complement strand
GCTGAAGTTGCAATAAAAAAATGGTCAAGTAGCGTCGCAGTCGATGTAGTAGTTTGGCTGATAGGTAAAGATAAAAAAAGTGTTCCAATCAGAATGACCGCGATAAAGCTAAGTGCAATCTGTTGTGCCGGACGCAAATGAATATGCTTTTTTGAAACGATTACACGTGTTACCATGGTTTCTCCCTTGTAAGTGAACATCCCTTATGATACGCCACTTTTAGTAAAAATCAATAGCCTAGAAACATTTTACACTAAAAAATCAAAAATGAAAACACCTCCAGATTTCCAGAGGTGTTTCTTTTACTCAAATGTAACGTTGTATGTGATTTCAGCCACGTGTGAAATGGTTTGAAAGACCGAACAATATTTTGCGGCCATTTCGAAACTCTTCATCACAGCTTTTTCATCGCTGGCTCCCTTGACCACAATGTTCATATGTAATGTTTTCAAGGTAGCAGGAACTTCGTCGCGTTTTTCACCTTCCGTGACATAACTGACGCCTTCAAAAGTTTTTCTCTTTTTCTCCATGACATCCATGAAAGTTGAATGAAAGCAACTCACTAAAGCTCCTTGAAGTAAACGATATGGTGATGTCTGATGAGGTTTCATCCCAATAGAAATGCTACCTTCCTTCAGTAATAGTTCACCCTCAAACTTATTTCCAAAAACAACTTCTGCTTGTACCTTTTGTCCCATAATTTACTCTCCTGTCGCTAATTTCTTACGAATCTTCGATGATATTAATTCTATCACCAATACGAAGATAATTAAACCGATAAGCAATGCCCCAACATCTTTCCAACGATAAGCCGAAATCGCAAAAATCAACGGAGCACCAATACCACCGGCACCCACCATCCCAAGGATTGTGGCATACTTGACATTGATTTCAAAACGGTAAATTGCGGTTGAGGTAAAGTTACCAAGCAACTGCGGAATAATTCCATACTGAATCTTCTGAATCGTGTTACATCCGGAAGCATCCAATGCTTCAATAATACCCGGATCAAGATCTTCAATCGTTTCAATAAAGAGCTTAGAAACCATCCCAATACTCGCAATAGCCAATGTCAATACTCCGGTGAAAGGTCCAGGACCTGCCACACGAATAAACATAAGACCATATACCACCGTTGGAAATGTTCGAATAATCGTAATCAAAGCAATCCCAAGATTGGTAAACCAGTTTGGCATAATGTTTCTTGAAGATAAAAAAGCAAGTGGTATCGATACCAAAGTACCAATCAATGTTCCAAGAAACGCAATCGCTGCCGTTTCAAACAAAAGATAGACAACACCATTCTTTGTGGAAAAATCAAGAAGTAAATCCAAACTTGGGTTAAAAATACTGAATAAAATGTTCCGGGCAATACGAATCCCTGTATCCGTAAGCCCTGGATAAGGAATGTAATAATAAGATAACGCAAGTAGAATGATTAATCCAGCAACAGCACCAACTTTTAAAACCATGTGGGATGGCCATTTCGCCAGCTGCTCTTGCACTGTCAGTTTACGTGTAGTCATTATAACAACCTCTTTCTGATGTGACGGCTCAACGATTCAATCAGATAGACCGTGACCATCAGCGCAATCAGGATAATTCCAACATCCGCATAGGCACGCCATGCCAGACGTTCGTTAAGCAAAATACCAATACCGCCCGCACCCACATATCCAAGAATGGCGGCATTACGAATATTCATTTCAAAGTTATACAAAATCAGCGCAATATACTGTCCCCATAATTGAGGCATAATCCCTGACCAAAACGCCTGAACTCGGCTGGCACCTGAAGACTCAATCGCTTCAAACGGACCCATATCTGCAGTATCAATCAGTTCATAGAACATCTTCGTCATAATGGTAAATGTAAACACACCGACTGCCATCGTTCCCGCAAAAGCTCCCAATCCAAAGATGTTTCTAAAGATAATCGCCAGAATCAGCAGCGGAATGGTTCTCAAAATACTGAAAATGGCACGGAAAGCCAGTTTAGCGTATTTGTTTTTGACCATATTTTCACTGGACACATAGGCTGCAGGCAACGAGAAAGCCGAGCCGATAATAGTTCCAAACACTGACATCAGAATCGTAATAAGAAGCGGCATCCAGGCACGCTCAAAATACGCAGGATTCGGTGGAATCATGCGTCCGACAATGACAAAAAACTGTGAACCACGGTTAATCAGGGTTGAAAACTTGAATCGTGTAAGTTGGGCACTATAGTAAATCGCAATCCCTAAAATAGGCAGAATGTATACCATAGGACTTAACTTAGGTTGAACAATTTTTCCACTGGATAAGATGATTGGTCGAGGGAGAAAGAATTTTTTGATCTTTTCCATACTACGCACCCATCAATTCATCATCACTTAGTTCACGTCCATAGACCGCTTTTAAAATATCGTTGGTCACTTCAGTGGAAGGACCATCATAAACAATTAAACCCTCTTTTATTCCAATCACACGACGCGCATATTTTAATGCAATGTCTACGTGGTGCATATTAGCCACAACCGTGATATTCAAATCCTGATTAATTTTTACAAAGTCACTCATCACCTGTTGAGATGTGACCGGATCAAGCGATGCCACAGGTTCATCAGCCAGAATAATTTTTGGCTGTTGCGCCACAGTGCGAGCTAAAGCTACACGCTGCTGCTGACCACCGGAAAGCTGATCGGCACGTGTATAGGCTTTCTCCAGAATACCTACCTGATCCAACGCTTCCAACGCAATCAGCTTGTCCTCTTTAGCATAAAGTCCTAAAAGACTTTTCCAAAGTGGCATATCCGCGACACGTGCTGCCAGAACATTCTTAATGACCGTTGTTCGTTTAACTAGGTTGAATGACTGGAATACCATTCCGATATCCCGACGAAAACGGCGCAATGCCTTACCCTTCAGTGAAGATACATTGACACCATTGACCATAAGTGTACCATCCGTAATGCTATGCATCTGGTTGATACTGCGCAAAAGCGTAGACTTTCCTGCTCCGGAAAGTCCGATAATCGCGATAAACTCCCCTTGTTCGATGGTCAAACTGACGCCTTTAAGCGCCTGAACTCCATTTGGGTAAGTCTTAACGACATTTTCAAATTGAATCATAGATTTCCTCCTAGAATAAAAAAAGAAGCGAGGCCAAAGCCTCGCTAAAATCAACTAATTACCTCTGACGATTTCTTGAGCTTTACGAGCACCTTCATAATCCGCATCAGTTACAACTTTGTAACCTTCGTGGTTATAAATCTTGATCGCTTCAAGACCAGCTGGTGTCTTAGCAATTTCAATGAACGCTTCTTGAAGAGCTGTCTTCAATTCAGCAGTAACATCATCGTTACGTGTAGAAACAGAAATTGTATCGTTGAAGATACCTTCAGTAACGCCGATAACTTCCATTTCAACCCAGATTGGCTCAGTTCTTTCCCATTCGCTAGTCCATTGACCTTCGTAGTCACGACGGATGTCCGCATAACCCACACCAATGTCACATGTACCATTAGCTAAACCGGAAGCAATGTCACCATAACCACCCATTAGAGGAGTTTTGGTAAGATCTGTTAACTTTTTGTCAAAGTTGTTCAATAACCACATGGTTGGATAAACATATCCAGCAGATGAAGTTGCTGAGTTGGAATAACACCAAGTAGCACCATTAACATCATCCCATGTCAATGCTGTTCCAGCATTTACTTTTTCACGAAGCATTGTTCCATATTCACTTGGACCAGCATAAATCAATGAACGGTAGTAAGTAACTTGAGCATTTGAGTCACCAAGGGTTGGTTGACCATCATTCCAGTCTTTTGCAACTTCGCTGTCTTTGTTTAGACCCGCGCGTGTCGCAGCCAGAATAACTTCGGCTCCATCATCACTATACAATGCATATGTACCACCTGGTAAGAAACCGATGTGAGCAGTACCAGCGGATAACGCTTCCCCTGCAGCATTGTAGTCATTCGAAACAGTAATCGTCACTTGATTTACAGTAAAGCCTTTAGCAGCCAGGCTGTCAATCAACATTTGCTTAAGTGGTTCAGTAGCGGTCAGAATAGCTCCTGGATCGCGACTTGGAACGAAGACAACCACTAGGTCCTCGATGGTCTTATCTTCCTTCTCTGCAGGCGAACATGCCGCAAGAACACCGAAAGCTAAGAAACTGATTAAAAACAATTTAAATAACGTTTTCATTTGTTCCCTCCTGTAAATGTTTATTTACGATTTGATTCTATCACAGAAATTACACATGATTCAACCTTTGCTCGGTGAAAACGTACTTTTTTACCAATTTTTAACAATTAAACATGAACTTTGATATAATGGTCTCGGTGATAAAAATGAAAAAAACAATCCTTTGTGTCACAACCGATATTCATGGTGTGATACGTTCCATCAATTATGGTAACAATCAGATAATTTCGGGTGGTTTAGCCCGATATGCATCTGCCCTCAAGAAAATCCGCAGTGAATATCCTCATGTTGTAGCTATGGACAACGGAGATACGATTCAGGGAACACCGCTTATGACCTACTTTCATCAAAGTAAAATGACCAAGACACATCCGATGGCCACAGCCTTCAATGAACTAAAGATTGAGTTTATGAACCTTGGGAATCATGATTTCAATTATGGTCCGCATGTGTTAGCTAAATATTTACAAGAAACCAAAGCTTTTAACTTAACATCCAATATCCTCTACCAAAATTCCCCTTTGGGAAGCAGCACCATGGTGACAACTCCGTATGGAAAGCGGATTGGACTGATTGGTGTCACTACCGATTATATTCCCCATTGGGAACGTGCTGATTACATCGAAGGATTTAGATTTGACGATGTGGTAAAAACCGTGAAAGAACATGTTCAGTACCTAAGATCACAGGTTGATGCCCTCGTTGTACTCTATCATGGAGGCCTGGAATGTGATCCGCAAACACTTGTTTCAACCGAACGATTCACCGGTGAAAATGTCGGGTGTCAGATTGCTGCTATCGATGGTATTGATGTTTTGATTACTGGACATCAGCATAGACAAATCATTGAGCACATCTCAGGCACCTTAGTCACACAGTGTACATTCAATGCTCAGGAGTTTGTTCAAATAGAACTCGACTTTGAAGAAACACTGAAAGTCAGTGCATCCCGAGTTGCCCTCGCTGACTTTCCAATAGATCCCACCATGGATGAGCTGATTGCGGATGTGGAAGAAGAAACGCAACGTTGGTTGGATCAGACACTGGGAACTCTTGAAGGACCTTCCCTTCTGATTGAAGATGGATTTGCGGCACGACGATACAAACACCCCCTTGTGAGTTTCATTAATCAGGTGATGCTAGAAACCACCAGTGCGCAAATCAGTGCAACTTCACTTTTCAATGATCCAAAAGGATTTAACCCACACATTACAATGCGTGATCTTGTGTCAACCTATGTTTATCCAAACACTCTGGTAGTCAAGAAAATGACTGGACGAAATATCAAAGCAATGATTGAGCAAAGCGCAAATTACTTTATGCTTAATGAAAAAGGTGAGATCACTGTGAATCCGGAATATGTGTATCCGAAGATGCAACACTTCAATTATGATATGTTTGATGGCATTGAATATTCGTTAAACATCTCTAACCCTGTGGGCAAACGTCTTGTGGACTGTCTTTATCAGGGACATCCATTGGAAGATGAAACCCTATACTCTGTTGCGATGAATAACTATCGTGCCAGTGGTGGTGGTGATTTTGTGATGGTAGCAGAAAGTGAGACCATCTTTGATTCTCAGCGTGATATGGTGGAAATCATTGCGGAATATATTATGAAGCATCAACCCACTCGCATAAAGCACTCCGACAATATTTTGATTTTCAAATAATACTTGCAAAAACAGCTAATTTCCGTTATTATCTTTCAGGTGTTTACAGGAGGTAACCCATGAAACAACAAGATATAATTATTATTGGTGGAGGTATCGGTGGCCTTATGGCTGCCTATCAGCTGATTACATCAGATCCGACTTTATCCATTGTTTTACTTGAAAAAGGCTTACCAATTAAACGGCGAACCTGCCCTATCGTGACAAAACGAGTCCCTTCCTGCATCCATTGCACTCACTGTGCCATTATGGAAGGTATGGCTGGTGCCGGTGCCTATAGTGATGGAAAATATATCATCTCAACTGAGTATGGTGGTTGGTTAACAGACTTTTTGGACAAACAAATCGTCATGGAGAATATCGAGCAAGCTGATAAAATTCTTATGTCTTTTGGGGCTACCGACGAGCGCTATCAGCCGGATGGCGAGTTAAAACGTCTTTGCCTCCAACATGATCTTCATATGAATAGTGCTCAGGTGAAGCATTTGGGAACCGATGCCAACTTCCAAACGATGGCCAATCTGATTGAGTTTTTAGAAGACAAGATTGATATTCGAACGGAGAGCAAGGTCATTGATGTGGATAAGATATCTCATATCGTTACCATTGAACATAAAAAGGAAACCTACACATTGACTGGAACACATATCATCTTTGCGGTCGGTCGTGCAGGAAGCGATTTTTTCGCCAAATGGTGTCACCGCAATCACATTGCAACCGAGAACAATCAGGTGGACATCGGTGTTCGTGTGGAACTTCCCTATGAGATTTGGGCTCATTTTTCTTCAAAAATCTATGAACCAAAAATCTGGTATCGCTCCAAAAAATATGGTGATACCACGCGTATGTTTTGCTTTAATGAGAAAGGACATGTGGTGGTTGAAAACACGCAAGGGGTTATGACCGTGAATGGTCACTCATTTAGAGATGAAGAAAAGAAATCGAAGAACTCCAACTTTGCTTTGTTAAGTACGATTAAGTTTACAACCCCATTTGATCAGCCGATTGAGTATGCACGTCATGTGGCAGCCTTGTCCAATATGATTAGTGGTGGTACCGTACTTGTTCAGCGACTTGGGGATTTGATGCAGGGTCGCAGAACTGACGAAGCTCGTCTGCGTCAGTCGACCACTCAACCAACCCTTAAGGCAACAGCTGGAGATTTGAGTTTGTGTATCCCAAAGCGTCAGCTAGATAATATTGTGGAAACATTGCAGGCATTGGATAAGGTAGCACCTGGAACAGCCAATGCAGACACATTGCTTTATGGAGTGGAATGCAAGTATTATTCCGCTCGACCCAAGACAGCCAACTTCGTAATTGATACCACAGAAAACATCTACGCTGTTGGGGATGGTGCAGGATTTACCCGTTCACTCTCCCACGCAGGAGCTCATGGGCTGATTGTGGCGAAAAATATTCTGCAATCAAACAATCCTTAAGTTTCACTTTACATTAAAGTTAAATCTTGGTATTGTAGTAAGTGTACAAGGACACACGGAAACGTTTGTCCTTCTTTCTTTTTTACACACAGACAAATGAATCAAAGGAGAAATAAACATGATCAAAGCTATCGTAGGTGCCAATTGGGGCGATGAAGGAAAAGGAAAAGTAACCGATGTTTTTGCACAGACATGTGATATCGTTGTTCGATTCCAAGGTGGGAATAATGCCGGTCATACGATTATCAATCAGTATGGAAAGTTTGCCTTGCATATGCTACCCTCAGGTGTCTTTAATCCTCACATCACCAACATTATTGGCAATGGTGTGGCACTGAACATTCCTGCTTTTCTAAAGGAGATTCAAATGCTTAAGGATAAAGGAGTTACCGACTTCAACATCCTGGTTTCCGACCGGGCCCAAATCGTTATGTCGTATCACCAGGCATTTGACTCGCTTGAAGAAGCTCGTTTGGCCAATAAGCAGTATGGTTCGACTAAATCAGGGATTGCTCCTTTCTACTCAGATAAATATGCAAAAATTGGGTTTCAGGTATGTGAACTCTTCGATGATGAGTGGCTTGATGAAAAGGTTGATCGTATTCTTGATCAGAAAAATGTTATTCTTGAGCATCTGTACCATCGTGAACCCTTAAGCAAGCAAGGATTGCTTGAGGAACTTCATCAATACAAAGATATGATTGCACCATTTGTGGGCGATACCTTCTCCTTTTTACGTCAGGCTTACCTCGATAAGAAAACCATCTTACTCGAAGGACAATTAGGCGCCTTGCGTGACCCTGATTTTGGAATCTATCCCTACTCCACTTCTTCAAGTACCCTTGCGCACTATGGTACCATCGGAGCTGGACTTCCATACCCAATCGATGAAGTCTATGCCATCACAAAAGCCTATTCATCCGCTGTGGGTGCAGGACCTTTCGTTGCCGAGATTTTTGGGGATGAGGCGGAACAACTTCGCAAGCGTGGTGGTGATTCCGGAGAGTATGGAGCGACCACTGGCCGTCCCCGTCGTATGGGCTGGTTCGATTGTGTAGCCACACGTTTTGGTTCTCAGGTTCAGGGTGCAACCCATCTGGTGATAACCAATCTGGATGTACTCAGTTATCTGGATGAAATTCCTGTGGTTATCGGTTATGACACTCCGAATTTCCATCAGGATCGCTTCCCTAACATAACACGGATCCAACAGTCCAAACCTATCTTGACAACACTACCAGGATGGAAGGAAGATATAACTAAAATCACTGACTATGATTTGCTTCCACAGCAGGCAAAGGATTACGTTGACTTTATTGAAAAGGAAATTGGAGTTCCAGTAACTCTTGTGTCCAATGGTCCTCACCGTGATCAGATCATGGTTCGCCAGCCAAAAATTTAGTTAAAAAAA
>DOKQ01000115.1 GCA_003510215.1 Erysipelotrichaceae bacterium | reverse complement strand
GCCAGTACCACGGCGACAGTCAGGGTATAAAACCAGGAGATGGTCTTCAGACTGAACTTGCTTATATATTTGAAGAACAAGTGAACGAAGATAAAAATTCCTACGCAAAGAGCTCCAAAAACCCAAAAGTGCAGTTGCTTGTCGGTAAGTGAAATATTGTAAACATTATTAAGACCTGTAATTTTTCTGTGAAACCAGGTGATGATCTCAATGATACCATATAGAAACTCTTTCATCGTGTCCCTCCTTTACAGATTGTGGAAAGTATACCATAAGAAGAAATCTTTTCAAGTATTTTGTGGTAAAATAAAGTTGCTTAAAAGTGAGGGAATAATATGAACGTAGGAATTATTGGTGGTACAGGTACCATAAGTATGGCTTTAACACAAAAACTCATCGAAGAGAACACCGATTTGACATTATTCCATCGAAATGTGGGTCGTTTGCCTGGAAATCGGGTAAAAGAGATCAAAGTCGATCGTAACGATGTCGGAGCTATGAAGAAAGTATTAGCCAGAAAGTCATTTGACGTGATTCTGGATTTTGTTTGTTTTGATGAAAATCAGGCGAAAGATGCTGTTAAACTATTTAAAAATAAGACGAAACAGTATATCTTTATCTCTACGGTTGCTACGTACGATCGTGCCATGTCGGTGATCTTTGATGAAGCTAGTGTACAGGGAAATCCGCATGGTTTGTATGGGAAGAACAAGGAAGCGGCCGAAAAAGTCTTTTTAAAGGCATTTGAGGAAACTGGATTTCCGGTGACGATCATTCGTCCGTCACAAACATACGATGATACGCGCATTCCATTGAGTGTCAAGGGAAAGACATGTTATTCGGTGGTTTCACGGATGCTAAAAGACAAGGAAGTGATTGTTCACGGGGATGGCACTTCCTGCTGGGCATCGATGCATAGTGAGGATTTTGCCAGCGGCATCTATCCATTGCTCGGCCTACAGGAAACCCTTGGGCAGATATATCAGCTGACCAGTGAGGAAGTAGTTAGTTGGAATATGATCTATACATGGTTGGCTAAGTATCTAGGTGTCACCTATCGTCCTGTGTATTTACCAAGTTCGCTTCTAGCGAAGAGTCGGATGTTTGACTTTACAACTCAACTGCTTGGAGATAAGCAGTATTCTGTCATCTTTGATTGTTCAAAAATCAAGGAAATCATTGTTAAGATTCCCAATGCCATTTTAATGGAGGAGGGTATCAAGCGGTATGTCAGATATATCGCAAATCATCCTGAAAGTCGAATTGAGGATGATACGTATGATGTTTGGTGCGACCGACTTATTCAAACAGTTTCAGAGTCCTATAAGCAGATTGAACAGGTACTCTAAAGGCGGATTCATTGCGAAATCGACCGGGTTTCGTTAAAATAAAGGTAAGGTAAGACACAATGAAAAAATGGTTTCTAAGAGTGAGTATCATCGTTGTTCTATTCGGAAGTATTTTCGGGTTTTTATATACCAATTGGGAAAAACCCGAGGAAGCTTTAAGCAGAGGACTTACGGCGTTAATATCGTTGGATGAGGCAGTGGCCAAGGATTATTTTGAATCTAGAGATTTCCAGAATCTTTGGGCAATTGTGGATTTTCGTGATACTCGATTCCAGGAGTTGTTTGCCCAGTCGTTTGATTTACGAATCGTAAGTATGGAAAGCGAAGGATCGACTTATCGGATCAATGCTTCCATTGCGAATCGGGA
The DNA here is from genome assembly GCA_003510215.1 of Erysipelotrichaceae bacterium. GTDB lineage: Bacteria > Bacillota_I > Bacilli_A > Erysipelotrichales > Erysipelotrichaceae > UBA2227. The sequence continues at coordinate 1,697 of DOKQ01000115.1, read as the reverse complement.
TGTTAATTATGCATATGAAGCCATTAAAGAAGAGGGCGATACCTTTGCGTTAGTCGTGGTGGAAAAGTATGAGGAGTTGTTTTTTGAATTACAGAGAGCTCCCTATATCTATTTCAATGTAACGATTGTGGTCGAACGCAAGGGACTTCAATATGTGATTGTGTCAGATAGCCGTTGGTTGGACGCTCTTTTAGGAGGATGGCTAACCCAAATGTGAGGTGGCATGTATGAGAAAATGGATACGACTTGTGGGTTATGTGTTAATCGGTGCATCACTGGTGATTTTTGGTGTGCAATGGTATCGTACCAGTGAGAATGCCAAGGTTGAGCAGGAAATACTGAATATTGAGCAGACAGTGACGGATACCACACCAGATAATCCGACACCCGGACCCACCGATGAAATCGATTATCAACGGATTAATCATGCCTATTTTGATGTGAATCCGGATTATGCCGGTTATATTTCCATTTCCAAACTGAATATCTTTTATCCTTATGTTCAGGGGAATGATAATAAGTATTATCTACGCCATAATATCAAACGGGAGTTCAGTTATCATGGAGCAATATTCATGGATTATCGAAATCAGTTGGATTTCAGTGACAATCATACAGTTCTTTATGGACATTCCATGCTTGATGGAACCATGTTCCGTGGGTTGGATAAACTTAAAAATAAAGTGAATTATTCAGATGATCTTGTGATATCGATTCGTACACTGAATGAAACTCGCAGATATAAGATTTTTTCGGTGTATCTGGCTAATGCGGATGTGACACGACTGTCGATTCCTGCTAACCATCGAGATGTCAAAGAACTGGCAGAGTTCTATCGGAAGAAATCAAGGTATGATACGGAAGTCGATATTTCAGAAATTGATCATATCCTAACGTTGGCATCCTGTAATTACGATCTAGATAATGGTCGGATTATTGTTCATGCGATTCGTATCGACAATTAAAAACACCGGGTACTCCCGATGTTACTTTTTGTACTCAGTATATTTATGATGTTTACCTCGTACACTTTCTACGGGGTATTTTTTTTCGTTCTTTGCCATTTTACGTTCAAAGGCTTCATAAATGTTGATGTGATTCATCTGTGCAAAACGCAGGACAAAATAAAGGATATCCATCACTTCTTCTTCGATGGCTTCCTGCTTATCAGCCATGAGCGCTTCAAGTTTATCCGCTGAGACAAATCGAAATAAGTCAAGGAGTTCAGCAGATTCGGTTACCATCCCGATAGCCAGATCTTTTGGATTATGAAACTGATCCCAATCGCGATCCTGATTAAATTGTTTAATGGTTTCGAGTAGGTTCTCGAGTGTTTGTTTTTCTTTTTCCATAGAGATATTGTGTCAAATCCCCCTGTGGTTGTCAATAGAATAAGGTGTCAAAGCAGAAATCGATTCAGATTCGTGATAAACTCACAGTAAGGGTCGGTACTCGATGAAAGTGTCGATTGAATTTGATATACTGATATTAGGAGGGTACAAAATGAAAACTGTTATCGTTGGTGGTGTTGCGGCTGGTATGAGTGTTGCAGCGAAACTTAAAAGAGAATTACCTGATGAGCATGTGATTGTATTTGAGAAAACGCAGGAAGTTTCATATGGAGCCTGTGGGTTGCCTTATTATGTTTCGGGTGAAAACCCTGATTTGAATAAAATGCGGATTCGAACAGTTGAAGA
>DOKQ01000141.1 GCA_003510215.1 Erysipelotrichaceae bacterium | reverse complement strand
CACGGTGATTATCATTTAGCCAATATGATTATTCACCAAGGATTGTGTTCCGTGATTGATTTTAACCGATGCGACATTGGCGATCCATATGAAGAATTTGTACGGGCCTTCTACTTCTCACGGGATAAAAGCATCCCTTTTGTCCTTGGCCAACTTTACGGCTATTTTGGTTCAACACTACCCGATGATTTCTTTTGCATTCTGAAGGTATATCTAGCAGACGCATGCCTTTCCGCCATTCTTTGGTCGATGAAACACTATCCGGAAAATGTGGAAGAGATGAGGCGATTTAACTCACAGATTCAGCAGGACTTCGATGAGTTTAAAAAAGATGAACCCATATGGATTCACCTACTCAATCGTACGAAATAACTTATCTGATAAGTTGAACTTTTTTAGTAATCGGCACCACTTCACCATGGTATATGGACGATGATGGTAGCCTTTTTTAATGGAAACACCCATTGGATAATCGGAAGTTCTTAACTCAAGTATCCACTCTTCATTTTTTACATCAGGTTCTCCATGATATTCTTCAAGCCAATATTCCAACCCAATTTCCTCAATCTGACGTTTAACTTCATGCATATCCGCAATAAACACACCTTTTTTATCTGTCTTTAACTCTTCTTCGTCATAAAACTGATAGTGCATGGTAAACCCATTTAACTCTCTGTTTCCATCATGTGAAAAGTCAAGCTGCCACTGATGAACAACCGGTCGGTGTTTTTCAGTTCGACTTAACTTAAACTTAATCATCGAAAGACCCTTCATAAACATGTCACTGGACACCTTATCAAACTTCGCATTGCAATCAAGGCAATAGAAGTCCTGTGTCAACCCCGCCACAACACATCCACCATGCATCACTTCACCAGCTTCAATTCGTGAAATCATCGCATCATCCGGCATCCCATACTCCAGACGAATCGAGTTTCTGCTTCCACAACTTTTACAAACTATTTTTCCCATCTGCTTCCCTCCTTACTATCATCATAATCTATCTACTACTTAAACACTGTATCATTGTCACAAAAGAATGATCCACCCGATCGTATTGATAGCCAGATTGGCAAACATATGAACAAACCATGAATGGAAAAAGGTTGAGCCTTTTCGATTCAGATAAATAAATAGCCACCCCGCCACAATCAATGAAATAAGAATGAGTGTAAAGATACTGATATGAAACCAGCCAATCATAATCGCTACATGATATAGTGAAAAAAGAACACTGCTAATCCAACCTGCTACTTTTGGATTCATCGTTTGCTTTAAGCCCTGATACCCAACTCCTCGAAAGAAAAACTCTTCAATTCCCGAATTAACAAGTGCAATATAGGTGGACACAAAGAGAAAATTCGTTGCATTGACATTCACCTGCTCATCCAGTAAAGGACCAATCGTTGAAAAGTCAAACCATAATGATGCAACCAGATACGCTACCATAATCAGTGCGTATACACCCAGTCCTAAAAACAATGATTGCTTGAGTTCGTTAAGTGAAAGATGAAACAATTCTTTTATCTGAATAGTATTTTTTAAAAACAAGAGAGGAATTACGACAAAGAAAACCCATTTACTCATGGATTTTATCCAATACCCTGGTTGAATCACTCCATCAACTATGGACATAGCGATACACGCAACCACAAGGATGATTAGAATGACATTTCTACGTTTTGTTAAGGACACATCCATCACCAAATTTAGTATAACAAAAAACAATCTTACTTTCCATAAGATTGTCATGTTTTTCACAAATTATTTAGATGATGAATTCTCAACTTACCTCTTAAAGAGTTGCATAATGAATAAAAAGGCCACGGCTCCCACGGTTGACATGAGTAATGAACCGAGAGTTCCAATCGCATTCAGATTGAGAGTGTTAAATAAAAACTCACCGACATACGATCCGATAAGTCCTATCACTAAATTGCCAATCAGACCATACCCTTTCCCTCGTAAAATCTTACCTGCAAGAAAGCCGGCTAAAATACCAATAATGATGAACATATATATCCTCCTACTCTTTCCTTCTTAAGTATAACCCAAGAAACCCACTTCCGAAAAGAAACATGCTTCCAGCCAACACAAAGGCAAGGCCAGGCAAAATACCATAGACCATCCCCGCCACAAGACTTCCAAGGATCATGCCCAGGGATTTCGCAGAATTATATAATCCCATAAATGAACCACTGGACTCGCTTCGATTCGCCTTGCCAGCCAAGGTTTGAATCAGAACCATATAAATACTGTTAAATGCAAAGAATGCGATACTCAATATAATAAAGATCGATGCGCTGGTTGATAGATAGGCTAAAAAACTTAACGTCGATGCACTCATCATCGTAACTAACAAAGGAATCTTTATGTTTGTTTTTCGAATAATATAAATACACAAGGTTGAATTAATGATCAGACCCAGCAATCCGAAACCTGCTTTAAGTAATCCGTTGTACGATGGCGAGAACCCCAACTGATCTTTTAGGTAGTAATTAAAACTCTGATCATAGGCAATCGAACCAAAGGTTGAAAATAGAACGATCGCTAAAAGGATCCATAACCACTTATCCATAATCTTGGATGCCTGAGTAAACGCAGAGAATGGATTGGACGCTTTTAGAAGTTCTGCTTTGTTCCACTCAATATGTTTGATACTGATGACATCGCTCACCTTCAGATACATCCAAAGTCCACTGATCAAAAGACCTACCACCTGAATCATAAATAGCAGGGGGATAGATATTTCACCTAAAAATCCACCAATCAGATAACCTACAGCTCCAGCTACGGTAAAAATGGTTGCATGAATGGTAAGGTTCGTTGCTCGGTCCTGAGGTAATGATCGATCCATGACATAGGTCAACTGTGTCACACCAATTCCCCCAATAAACAAACCAGCTACACCACGTGCCATAAAAATATGATACTCCGTGGTTGCAAGCATAAATAGAAATTGGCCAAGCGCATAGCCAACACAGCTAATAGCATAGACTTTCATTCGATCAATTCGATCCGATAGCCTCCCCCAAAACGGAGAGAACAGAAAGTTCGTTAAGGACATAGCCGCAAACGCTGCCCCAAAGGTATAGTTTGGTAATTGGAGGTTTTTGATTAATGTGGGCGTTGCCGGATGTGCCAGATTTGCCACAACCAATTCAAAAAACATGAGCGCAAAGAACCATTTGATTGATGTTGTTTTAGTTAGCTTCATGACACAAATACGCTAAAAATCCTACAAGGTTTTCATAGACACGTTCAAACGAAGCCAAGTCCATACGTTCCTGAGGGGTATGTATACCTTCATTGATTGGACCCATCGATATGATATCCAATTGAGGAATCTTTCCTTTCCAAATGCCCAGTTCACATCCGCCGTGTGTTGCTTCAAAGTTCAGTTTCTGATTGCGGAAGGACTGATAAAAGGTTTCAAACTGATTTCGTAACGTAGATTCAGGTTGATATGGGAAGCCCGGGTAACGGGAGAAGAACTCCACGTCCATCCTCATCCGTTTAGCCAGTGTTTCAATTTTAACCATATGGTGTTCCATTAACACATCCATGGGGCTTCGAACAGAAAATCCAATCGTCCAATATTCATCATGACGGATAAATCCTATGTTTGCACTTAACAGTGGAAGACCCTCAATTTCATCGCTCATTTTTGCGACACCCTGTGGAAAGAATAAAACACTCTCGATAATTTCATGTGTTTCTTCCTTTGGACATCCCGCAACTTCCCGACCAAACTCAATATCTATCTTCATTGCAGGATCCGAATGTCGGGAATAATCCTGAATTTTAAGGGCAAGATCCTTGGCTCGATGCATTAACTCATCCGATTTTTCGTAAAGACCCAAAATCAGCGTCCCCCATGTTGGAATGGCATTTTCACTATTGCCTCCTACCCAGCTGGAAAGTCCGATATCCACTTTCAAATCTTTCGCAAACTGTGCAAGCAAGGTCAAAACATTCACCCGATTTTTAGTAATATCGTTTCCGGAATGACCTCCAGTAGCATTTGTGATTTTGATTATAATGGACGCAGGGTAAAAGACTTTTTTCCTACGTTTTAATGAAAACTTTCCTCGAACGCCACCACTGGACGTGATAATTGTCCGGTTTTCGCCTGAACTGTCCAATCC
>DOKQ01000074.1 GCA_003510215.1 Erysipelotrichaceae bacterium | reverse complement strand
TGTCCATTATGAAATGGATTGTATTCAGTTACGATTCCTGTAATTTTCATTTGTTTCACCGGATTTATTTTATCATATATACCTTTTAAATCCTATGTTCTAGTGATAAGATTAGTTTATAGATAGGGAGGGTTTGTTTATGAAAGTATTATCCATTCAACATCCCAAGGACAATCAGAAGCTTTTTGGTAGTTTTTACTATCCTGAAAAGCCCAAAGCACTGGTTGTTATGTTTCATGGGATGGCCGAAACACGGTTTCGTTATGATGAAATTGCGCAGAAGTTGGAAAATGAAGGGTTTGCGGTTTTAGTTTGTGATCATCGGGGTCATGGGGATAGTTTATATGATGGATCATTAAAAGGATATTTTGCGGATCGTGATGGGTGGCTGCTCAATCTGGATCATTTGCATCTTTTGATTGAGGAAGTGCGTAAGGTGCTTGGGGAGATACCGATGATCTTATTTGGTCATAGTATGGGATCCCTTTTTGCACGCAGTTATCTCAAACGATATGGAAGTGAACTTTCAGGGGTTTATCTCAGTGGTTCTCCAGCAGCTTCTCCGATTTTAAAGGTGGCGCAGGCGTTGATTTCACTGATTGTTTTGGGAGGTAAGAAGAAGGAAAGTAAACTGATGGATAAACTTTCGTTTGGGGAGTTTAACAAAGGTGTCAAAAATCCTAAGACAGCGTTTGACTGGTTGAGTGTCGATGAAGATAATGTGCGTAAGTATATTAACGATCCTCTATGTGGTTATATCTTTACCGCTCAGGGATATAAGGATCTACTCTTTGGATTATCCGATGTATATGCAAAGGATGATTGGTTTGGTGAAAATAAAGATCTGCCCATTCGATTTGTGAGTGGTGAACTTGATCCTGCTGGCGCTCCGAAGCAGGGAGTTGAGGATGCGGCGAATACATTGATAAAACGCGGTTATTCGAATGTATCGGTGGTTTGGTATCCGGATGTGCGTCATGAAATTTTTCTTGATATAAGTAAAGAAAAAGTCCATGCGGACTTGATTGAGTGGTGTCATCAGTTAGTAGAAAAACCATAGGGCAAGTTGGATGACAAGCCAGAGGGATAAAAAGTAGGGAAGATATGATTCGAAGATTCGTGTGGCAATAAGCATAATCATCGCAGTAGCGACACTGAGGATCCATCCGAAGAGTTCCATGGAGAAATAGAGGTTAAAGGCGGCAAGTACCACAAAGATAAGACCCCACTGCCAAAGTGGAAAGTTACGGTTTTCTTCTTTGTCTAACTGCCGTTTTTGTCTTTCGGAAAGTTCAACAGGAATCAGTTGTTTACGGTCGTTGACCCGTCGAAACTTATACCCATGATTCTCAGCCGTTGATAAGAAAAGATACGCAACTTCTTCGCTATCAAACATCATGGTTTTCTTCTTTCCGGAAACATCCTCGATATAGACTTCTTCTTTGATTCGATCACGCTGTTCATCGGGTTTGTGATAGGTACTATATCCCATGGAGCGTTCCTCAAACTTTTGGTAGTAGGTGAGGGTTTTGGTTTCTTCACTGATGAGTGCCATGATCAGGCATTGAAGTCGTCGATAACCCACTTCACTTTTAACACAGTCAAAAACCATGTCGATGTAGACATCGGCTTTTGGATGATACGATACGATTAAGTGGTTGTCTACACATTTTGAAGTTAATTCACTGACTAGATTTGCTTTCCCCATAAGATCACCACCTGTCATGGGTGTTCTGTTTCTTTTATTATACTTTATTTTTGCTTTTTTTATAGTAGGAGTTTGAGAATTATTTCATCGTATCGTATGTAGTTATGGATGAATCAAACGCTTGCTTCGTTGTTTTTTATAGTTAAAAAGTGTATCAAATGATACAAATAACATTGTTTATTTTCACTTTCATGGTATAATTAGACATATCAGAACAGTGGGGTGTATCAAGTGGAATCCAAAAAACAAAATTCTCAGAAGTTTTTTGATTTCACTGTTGATGACATCAATGAATACCTGAGTAAGTTTAGAGTTTGCATTCTTGAAGGAAGATATTCGATTTCGTGTAATGATCATCGTAAGCAAAATATGGATTTTATTGAAGATTATAAAATCGATTCTATAAAAGAAAAAGAAATTCTATGCGGATTGAAATATGATGACTTTTGCTATGCGGTTGAAAACAATCATAGGATGTATCCGCATGAAGTGCTTTACATTTTCTGCAAAAAGCATGAGCTGGATCATTGGGGTGTAATCGAGACAATGGATATTTATATTAAAGTGAATATGTTGCGGATGCGAAATGGTGATTTATTTTCAGTTGTTGTATCGTTTCATAAACGAAATTTCGATATAGATTATTTGTTTAAGTGAATGACAAGTATCATGACAAGAAATGGAGGAGTCATATATGAAAGGATTTTGTGAAGCGTGTAGAGATATGGTTGAATATTCTGTAGAGTCTGTGAATAAAAAGAAAGAGATAAAGGGTAAAAGTTACTCATATCACGCTCAAATGGCTTTTTGCAATGAATGCGGTGAAGAGATGATTGTGTCTGAAGTTCGGGATTATAATTTGAGAGCACTTGATCATGCATTTAGAAAGGCAGAAGATTTAATTGAAGTTAAAGATATTGAACGTATTCTTGAGAAATATGATATTGGAAAACGACCGCTGTCTTTATTGCTTGGTTGGGGAGAAGTGACGTTGAGTAGATATCTAAGTGGTGATCTACCTTCAAAGCTGTACTCAGACGAGCTCAAGAAAATCCTTGAGAATGAGGCGTATTATCGAGAGATTATTGTGCGAAACAAAGATAGGATTTCCGATAATGCTTTTACAAAAAGTCTGGCTGCGATCAATAACATAAGTGAGAAAAGTCGTATGATTAGTAGCAAACTTGAATCAGCAGTAAAATATTTGTTAGTTAAGTCAGCTGATATTACACCTTTAGCACTTCAAAAACTATTGTATTTTTCACAGGGATTTTATAAAGCTTTTACTGATGATTTTTTGTTTATTGAAGATTGTGAGGCCTGGGCACATGGACCGGTTTTTCGTCATGTGTATCTTAAATATAAAACCTTTGGATACAACCCAATCGAAGAGAAGGAGATTTTTCTTGATGATATCAGTTTGAATGAAGTTGAAAAAGATTTACTGGACCAAGTGGTTTTGCATTTTGGATGTTTTAGTGGTAGAATTCTGGAGCATATGACACATTCAGAAATGCCTTGGCGATGTGCTAGAGGTGGTTTAATGGATGGGGATAGTTCCAGTCAATTGATTGAAAAAGCGGATATAGAGACCTATTTCAAGAGTGTTAAAAATAAATATGAAATGCTTACCTTTGGGGATATCAAAGAT
>DOKQ01000075.1 GCA_003510215.1 Erysipelotrichaceae bacterium | reverse complement strand
TTTAAAGAATATGTTAAGGAAGGGAAGAATCATTTTACTGTTGGGATTGGATGTACTGGCGGTCAGCATCGGTCAGTATCTTTGGTCAATTATTTGTATAACCATTATAAGGATCAGTATAAGAGCTATAAGAATCATAGGGATAAAAAGGAAAGAGTATGAAAAAATTGCATGTGGTTGTGCTTGGCGGGGGGACAGGTCAGGCAACGTTACTTAGAGGACTTAAAAATCTGGACCACATAAAGTTAACGGCTATTGTTACTGTTGCGGATGATGGGGGAAGTACCGGCAGATTGCGACGCCAGTTTCACATCCCGGCAATGGGGGATATTCGAAATGTTATGGTAGCACTCGCTGAGTCTGAAACTTTGCTCTCTAAACTGATGAGTTATCGGTTTCAAAATCATCCGGATAGTGAAATTTCGGGTCATAATTTGGGGAATTTGATGCTAACAGCTTTGACTGAAAGTAGTGGTAACTTCATGGAAGCCATTGCTTCCATATCGAAGGTGCTCAATGTTAAGGGGCGCATAGTCCCATCCTCATTGCAGGTTATTACCTTGTATGCCCAGATGGTTGATGGTACGATTGTTCGGGGAGAGACAAATATCCCAAATATGAACAATCGAATTTCGCGTGTTTACTATGAAGAAGAAGTTGTGGCATCAAGACAAGCGGTTGAAGCCATTCAACAAGCTGACGTCATATTATATGGAATTGGGAGTTTGTATACGAGTATTTGCCCAAATCTGATAATTAAAGATATTCAGAATGCGATTATTGCGAGTAAGGCAAAGAAAGTATATGTGTGTAATGCTATGTCTCAGCCTGGGGAAACAGATGGGTATGATATGAATGATCATGTTCAGGCGATAGTCAAACATAGCCAATGTCAAGTGGATACAGTTATCTTTGCGGATGACAACCTACCTGAAGATGTATTGCTAAGATATCAAAAGATGAAAAGTCATCCGATTAGTTGTTTTGATCGGAAATATTCATATGAAGTTATTAAGAAGAGCATGCTTGATTTTTCGGATGGACTTGTTCGACATGATCCACTTAAGGTTCAGCAGGTATTTGAGGAGTTATTGCATAAAGGATAGGAGGATGCGCTGTGTCATTTACAAGTGAAGTCAAGGCAGAAATTGCGATGAATGAATTAAAACCATGTTGTGCGAGAGCACAATTGTCTGCCTTAGTTCAGCTTAACGCAACTCTGACTATTATTAATCAGGGGTATCAATTGAATATTCAAACTGAAAACCCCACAACCGCAAAACGAATTTGGACATTGATTAAAAAACGTTATGAAGTTAACGTAGAGCTTTCAATGATTAAGAAAATGAAGTTAAAGAAAAATCATATTTATATCGTTCGTGTGACCAATCGCGTGAAGGAAATCTTGGAGGATTTGGGATTATGGACTCCTCTTGGTTTGGCTGATCGGCCATTGCGCTCGGTTGTAGTTAAGGAATGTTGCGCAAGAGCATATCTTGCGGGTGCTTTTATGGCAAGCGGAAGTGTGAACGCACCAACTAAAGCCAATTATCATCTGGAAATATCAACCAATGATCAGAAACATGCTCAGTTTATTTCTAAGCTAATGCTTCGGTTTGATTTACCTGCGAAAGTTATTCAGCGACGTCAGCAGTTCGTTGCCTACATTAAGGCTTCAGATAAGATTTCAGATTTTTTGCGATTAATCGCCGCAAGCTCAGCGGTTATGAAGTTTGAGGATGTGCGAATACAACGAGATTTCAAAAACTCGCTTACTCGATTGGATAACTGTGAAGTTGCAAATGAAATGAAAACCATGAAGGCTGCTTCACGGCAAATTGCAGATATCGAGCTAATCCAGCAGGTGGGACGATTTGACTTTCTTGAATCAAAATTACAGGAAATTGCTATCTTGCGACTTGATAATCCAGATGCAAGTTTAAATGAATTAAGTGAGCTTTATGAAATGACAACGGGGACTCTGATGAGTAAATCAGGAATGAAACATCGATTCAATAAAATTGCAGAGGTGGCAAACAAAATCCGTGACAAACAGACAAAAGTCAAGGAAGTGCAGTAGATTGTGAAATATCTCTAAAATTTTCTGTTTAATTTTACATGGCGTGTTGGTATAATGACTGTAACTAGGCGTTAGAGGGGGATTTTATGCCATATATCTTTGGGGTAATTGTCATTGCGTTGGGTTTAATCTTCGTAATCTTTATATTCAATGACACATCGGGCAAGACCGATGGTTTTTATAATGAAAGCATGGTTGAAGCCTGTGTTACCCGATTATTCGAAGAATCTGAAGTGATGCATAGTGGGACATTATCAAGAAAACAGTACTTTGTAGAGTTTGTGGATAAATTTTCAAAACGTATGATTTTTCCGATATCACACAAACAATTTAAGACACTTACAGTGGGAGATTCTGGGATGTTAAGCTATCAGGGGTATACATTTCTGAGATTTATTAAAGAGGGACAAAATTCGGCCATTTCATCACAATGGATACAGGCAATTGAGCGTAAAGTCGGGAAGAAATGTCGGTTCTATGCATTTGCTCCCAGTATGAATCTTCTTGTATCACAAGAAAATCCAGTGGTCATTACGGTAGATCAGATTAAATCCTATGTGGATCAGATGGCGAGCTCATCAAGTGCATGTTCTTTTGGTATTGAAGATGATGCTGGTAGAGCTATGCATTTTTCGAAGATGCAATCACACCGGTTGTTCTCCATGGAGTTGCCGGATGTCTTGCTTAAGGGGTCATATTGGTTGGATGAAGTACCTGTGATTCAGGTCAAGCAACTGATTGACATGCTTGTTTCAAAGGAAAATATTTCAAATGTGTATCAGTTGCAGTTTGTTTCATGGAATTCAAAGGTAAAAGAGCGTATAAATTTCTAGAAAAAACAAAAGTCTATTGATAAGTTGTTAGAATTTAGATAAAATTTAACTAAGCAAAACCTTTGGGTAGGGAGTAACTGAAAAGGAAGGGGGATTTTAAATGTCCGATCATTTAAAACATGTGTCAGAAGTTACCGTCGTTTCAAAATTTGGTGAAAGAATGAGAGAAATCCGTTTATCAAAAGACATTTCGCAGTTAGAATTGGCTAAACGATCTGGATTACATCGAAATTACATTTCAGATGCAGAACGCGGGAAACGAAATGTATCGCTCAAGTGTATTGATAAAATTGCATTTGGATTAGGTTGTGAAGTGAAGGACTTGTTTTAGCAAGTCTTTTTCTTTTTTATTTACATCGTGATATAATGAATTTGGTGATTTTATGAGATTGATTCAACTATTAGCTTACATAGCGTTAATCGTATTTCTGGTCTATATTGCATGGCCACTTTTAGTGCTGTTATTTCTTATTCTTATTTCGTATTGGATTTATTTTATGGTTCGGGTCCGACATGTTGTAAAAAAAGCCAAAAATGAGTTTGACTCGGATGTGAGCAATGTCACTCCAAAGGTACATGGTGATGTGTTTGAGGCAGAATATAAGGAAAAAGAGGAAGAGATTTTATGACGTTTGGTGATTTACAATTTGAGGCTGTACATGAAGAGGATGTATATCTGATTGAGTCGTTTCTTAAACTGTCATCCTATCAGGAAAGTAATCATAATATCGTGAATATGTTTATGTGGAAGTCGTGGTTTCCGTTATGGAAACATGTGAATGAAAATTTTCTGTTATTGCTCGGGAAATATCAGGAAAACTATTTTTTATATATGCCATTGTGTGCCGCTGAGTACAGACATGAAGCTCTAAAAGCTGCGATTACATTGTTTGAACGAGCTGATATTCCGTTTCACTTAAGTTGCTATACGGAAGAAATAAAAAATGAAGTACTTCAACTGTTTCCGGATCTGCAAGTTATCGAAATTCGTGATGGATTTGACTATATATATGAGAAGGAAAAGATAATTACATTATCAGGAAAGAAGTTGCAGAAACGTAGAAATCACTTGAATTACTTTGTTAAAAATTATGAACATCGTGTTGAGTTCTGTGATATTAAAGATTATCTTGATGAGTGCACATCTTTTCTATCTAATTGGAAAAGTGACATGAAAGATGAGTTTTTTCAAAATGAGAGGATGGGAACGGAGTATCTGTTAACCCATTTTCATCTGTTTCCCGCTTGGGGAGCATGTTTGCTTATTGATGGGAAGGTAGAAGGATTTATCATTGGTTCGTATGCAAATGAAGATATGATTCAGTTGAATGTTGAAAAGGCCAATGATGAGTATAGAGGAATTTATCAATATCTTGAACGGGAGTTTCTGAAGAGTTGTAATATGAATGTGAAATGGGTAAATCGTGAAGATGATATGGGGTATGAGAACTTACGAAAAGCCAAAATGGCCAATCAACCAGAGTATTTCATTAAGAAATATGTAATGAGGGCAAGGTGATATGATGGTAGTTAAAGCAACAGAAGCATTAAAGCAAGAGATTTATTATCAATGGAAACAGGTGTTTTCGTTTGATGATCGAGGTTCGATTGATTTTTTCTTTCGTCACTATTTCAACGCCGATGACTGTTATGTGCTATTGAAAGACAATCAGATGGTCTCTGCACTCAATGTGTTTAAACATGACGTTATGTTTAATGATAAGAAGATTCGAGTTTCCTATTTGGTGGGAATATTTACAAAAGAGGAACAACAGGGAAAAGGGTACATGACGGAGCTACTGCTCGAAGTTCTGGACTTCTTATCCCATCAAGATCTTTTTACTGTGTTGATGGCGTATCATCCATCACTCTATGAAGCTTTTGGTTTCAAAACGGTTATTTCAAGAAAGAAAGTCATGCTTACTCGTAACATGATACCTCAACTTTCAACCATGGGTATTACCTATCAGGTTTCCAACGGAGATTTATTGAGGATGTATCAAAAGTTTACGGCATATTTTACTGGTTATAAAGTTAGAGATGAAGCATACTATGCTAAGATCAAACAAGATCTTGAGGCGCAAAACGGGAAATTGGTGGCTTATCTGGAAAATGATCAGGTACTGGGTTATATGATGTATACACTACATACAACTCATATTGAAGTGAGTGAAGTCGTCTATTTCAACTCGGATACACTGTATCGATTACTTAATTTTGCGGCTTCACTGAAGGATCGGATGGATGTTTATGTCAGTACAGCTGAAAATCTCGGCAAACTGTTTCCAAAGGCTGTTGTGGAAAATGTACCGTTTCTTATGGCTCGATTGAATGATGTTTCGTTATTTAACGAGCTTTATCAGGTGCACATTCATACCGTGCAGGAAGCGTTCTCCATGGCGAAAAGACCACTTTTTTTCCACGAATATCAATGAAAGCGATTGCATTCTATTGATAATGGATTCACAATTGACATTTAACATAGAAGATTTTATAATGGTAGTGTGTCAAAAGGAGGACTAAAAATGACAGTTAAAGTTGCTATTAATGGATTTGGTCGTATCGGTCGTTTAGCATTCCGCTATATGTTCGGTTCAAGCGAATTCGACATCGTCGCGATTAATGATTTGACAGATGCTCAGACATTGGCTCATTTATTGAAGTATGATTCAGCACAAGGACGTTTCAACAAAGAAGTATCATACACTGATTCCGGTATTGTTGTAGATGGTAAGGAATTACGTGTTTACGCAGAGAAAAACCCTGCTGATTTACCTTGGAAAGAATTAGGTGTTGATGTAGTCATCGAGTGTACAGGTTTCTTTACATCGGATGTAAAAGCAAAAGCTCACATTGATGCTGGTGCAAGAAAAGTAATTATCTCTGCTCCTGCTACAGGTGATGTTAAAACAGTTGTTTACAATGTTAACCACGATATTCTTGATGGTAGCGAAACCATCGTATC
>DOKQ01000168.1 GCA_003510215.1 Erysipelotrichaceae bacterium | reverse complement strand
TATATTACCATTGCGGAAGAGGCATTGGCTAAAGCCAAACGACAAGGGAAGAATCAGTTTGTTTTTGGAGAGAAAGAGTGAATCATGTACATGTTTAAATGTAGCGTCCATGCTTGTCTACGCTTTTGTGAATCACTGAAGGATCGTCGAGTTGTGGCTCAGTCATTTAGAGATGAAGGGTTGCATCGCCACGCATCCATTCTCATTCGCTATGCACAAGAAGTGACGTGTTTTGACCTTTATGTAGTAAAACTGTTTCATAAGAAATCAGAGGCGGAGCAATTTTATCACTGGTTGACAACAAAAAAAGAGAACTATGATTTTCTCTTTTGGGATGGAACGATGAGTATCGATGAAGGAATGTTTACTGAATTCGAGTAAAGACAATGAGTCTTTTTTCGTGTTTTACAGAACATTGAAAGGTCGAAGCAATCCAGTCAAGGGTGTGTGATGAAACAAAAAAGATGTGTGTCGGATCTTTCAGATAATATCACGATGAAAAGTCGGTATCCGTATGATAGATGTCTGTCATGCAAATGAGCTTGCCATGTGGTTTTAGTTTGTTAAAAAGACGTTGTAACTCTAGATAGAGTTGCTTGAAGTGTTCCATCACCTCACTGCAAATGATATAGTCAAATTTCAGTTGTAATGGCTCTGTATCAGGGTAAAACAGTGGATCATATAGATGGATACGATAGCCATAGGTAGATAAATGATGGGATATGATGGGGCCGCTACCACATCCGAAATCCAAACCAAGAGAATCAGTTGAAAAACTTTGCTGAATTTCGTAAATGATTGGCGAGACAAAAGCTAAATATTTCGAGTCGTGAATATCATTGTTATGGCTTTGGTAAACTTTGTCTTCTTCGATACGGCTTATATAATCACTTGGATTCTTAAAAACACTTTGACAATGCTGACATTGATAGATAGAAACATTCCTAAATGTCGCTATATTCAAAGAACTGGATTGACATAAGATGCACTTCATAACTTCACCGCTTTCTGATACCATCTTAGTCGAATCAAATAAAAATATCAATAGGAGGAAACCAATGAATCTAATCTCAGTAAAAAACCATCCTCAATGGCTTGAACCAGCCATTCTCTTCTTTCAGCATCATTGGGCATCTGAGGTCAGTAAACCCGTCTATGATGATTGCCTAAGAAGCATGATGAGATCAACCTCACCACTTCCACAATGGTATATCTTAGTCGATGGTCATAACATAGTGGGAGGAGCAGGTTTGGTCACCAATGATTTTGTCAGCCGAATGGATGTGTGGCCGTATGTAGTTGCACTGATTATTGAAGAAGAATATCGGGGAAAGCACTTAAGCAAAACTTTAATTGAATATATCAAAGAAGATGCAAAAAACCTGGGTTTTGACAAGCTATATCTTTGTAGTGATCATGTAGGATTCTACGAAAAGATGGGATTTGAATTTTTTGCCACCGGTTATCATCCATGGGGAGAAACATCATCCATTTTTGTTTGCGATTTATCATTCTTTAGTTCAGATAAGCAATAAATAAGCATATGATTCAAGTAAGGAGCAACGAAGTTTTCCTGGTTTTGTTTCTTTCTGACTTGAATTTATATAATTTGAACTTCACAGAGTGTATTCATACGATAAATTTTAAAAATTTTTCTCGTCAAGTTGTATAAATCACATCATCATATGAAGGATAAACATACAAAAGTAGCAGGTACAGGTTGTGCCTTTTTCTTTATGTGTGATAAAATTTGAAAAAGGAGTAGAACTTATGAAACCATATAAAATTGCACTGATTGCTCACGACCATCGAAAAGATGATTTATTAGCGTGGGTGCTAAAACACAAAGAGCAACTCTCAAAGTTTGAGCTGTGTGGAACTGGAACAACTTCATCCCTCATTCGCAAGGAAAGCGGATTGACGATTGAATCTTACCTCAGTGGACCACTAGGGGGTGATCAGCAGATTGGGGCAGCGATTGCACAGAATGAGATCCAGGCACTCATTTTTTTCTGGGATCCTCTAACTTCACAACCACATGATCCGGATGTCAAGGCTTTGCTTCGAATTGCGGTTCTTCAGGACATATTTATCGCAATGAATGTTAAAACAGCCGATGCTTTATTTGAAATACTTGAGGAGGAGAATGGATGAAGGGACGAGGATGGTATAGTTTAATTGCTGGGTTTGTCATTATGATGGCCATGGGCACCGTCTATTCATGGAGTGTATTTAGACCTTATGTAGAAACTCAGCTTTCCATCGGGAGTGCCTTAAGTGGTTTTCCCTATATGACATCACTTGCTTTCTTTGCTTTGTTTATGATGCTTACAGGAAGAGTGTTGGACAAATATCAACCAAAACAACTTTTAACTTTAGCGGGTATCCTTCTTGGAATTGGATATATCGGATCTTCATTTGCAACCAATGTATGGGCATTGACCTTGTTTTATGGTGGATGCATAGGTAGTGCGGTTGGGATTGCCTATGGTGTTCCCATCAAAGTGGTTGGCATGTGGTTTGCTTCCAAACGGGGCTTAATGGTCGGTTGGGTCCTTCTTGGTTTTGGTATGTCACCTTTAGTAAGCGCACCTTTGGCAAGCAGCCTGCTTCAGCAAGTCGGCTTGAGTCAAAGTCTTCTGATTCTTGGAGTGATGTTTGCCCTGTTACTTATTGTATTAGGTCAGTTTTTTCAATATCCCTATCCGATAGCTACTACTTCAGTTAAACAGGACTCTCTAGCCTCCTTACTATCCCAGCCGCGATTTGTGGGATTGTATATTACCTTTCTTATTGGGACACTGATTGGACTTACAATTATCGGACTGTCTACCAGTATTGGTATTGAGTATGCATCAATTCCAGCCAATCAGATGGCCTTATATATTTCAGTTTTTGCGATTTTCAATGGATTGGGAAGACCGTTGTTCGGAGGTCTTGTGGACCGTCTTGGAGTAAAAAATGCCATGTATATATCCTATGGCATGATTTTGTTTTCTTCCATTCTAATGGTTGTGTGGGCAAAACCTGCAGTCTTTGTCATCGCAACAGTGATCTATTGGTTGAATCTTGGAGGCTGGCTAGCCATCGCTCCTGCAGCCACATCAAAACTTTTCTCTAATGAGAAGTACAGTCGTAATTTCGGGGTTGTGTTTACAGCTTATGGTGTGGGAGCACTCATCGGCGTATCGAGTTCAGGTCTGATTTTGGATTTGTTATCCAGTTATAAGCTGCTGTTTCTGTCGATTGCGACACTGTCAATCCTCGGGATATTTCTTGTAAAAAAACTGATTCACTTCTAGAGTAAACGCTTTCATTGTGGTATTATAGTGGGGGAATGAATGCGGAGGAGTTGTCTTGGAAAGAATTAAGTTTGGTTGGATTACTTTTGTCATTGTGCTTTTATGGTTGGGTGCCACTCCACTTGGATTCTATCAGGCAAACAAGCTACAGGCGCGAGGTGGTGAAATCTACCTTTCAAATGTAAATCAACAGAATCTCTATCAATTAAGTGGTGAGTGGTTATTTACATCCAATTCACCACTTTTATCTGCGAATTTTTCATCTGCTGCATCAAAAACGGTCAATGTTCCTCACTATTTCGCAAAAGATAAAGATATGGCAAATCATGGTGTGGGAAGTTACCAGTTGGTTTTATATCAATTGGACCCATCGGCTCATTATATGATGTATCTTTCTAAAGTGCCTTCAGCCTATAATCTGTATGTAAATAAGAAAGAGATAACGGGCTCGGGCAGAGTATCAAATTTAATCTCTACTTATCAACCACAGTTTACAGCAGACACAGCCGTTTTTATGTCTGATGCCAACGGTAAAGCTGTGATCCAACTTGAAGTTTCGGATTTTGACACGATTTCCGGAGGATTGACAGTTCCAATCTACTTTGCACATGCGGACACAATGGTTTCCGCGATCACATATCATCAGATCATTGAAACACTGGTCATTTCCTTACTTGTTATGGTGGGGATTTTCTTTGGTCTATTCCATCTGGTGTATGAAGAAGATCGATCGTTGGTTTTTATGATGGGCCTTATGTGGTTAACTGCTTTATTTACTCTATTTCACTATGATGCTGGGTGGAGTATATTTCTTCAAAGATTACCATGGACATGGACAAATCGCTTTTATTACATGTCCATATATAGCTTTGCCCCTTTGCTTTTGTGGATGATCGATTCAATGCCTTTGACCAAACAGCGTCCAAGCATTCGACTCGTGGCACAAATCTGGTTATCTGTTGTGGCTGTTATCACTCTGACACTTCCCAATCAGATTTATGCTGGGATTGAGTCTTTGCTTCATCTGGTGTCATTGGTAGCTTTCATGTATCTACTCATAGAACTCTTACTGAGTATCATTCGAAAACAGGAGTATGCATTCATTTTGTTTGCCTCTATTGGTTTTGTATTATATACATATGTGGACATGTTTATCTTGCTTAATCTATCGTATCTATTTCCTTTTGCCTTACTAGCTTTAGGGTTAACCTATTCACTACATATACTTACACGCTTTTTGATGATTCGACGATTAAATAAGCGACTTGAGGAGGATGTAAGCACAGATTTATTAACTGGATGTAAAAATCGCTTTGCGCTGCAACGTGTCATACTATCACATGATATGTCATCTCAATCCTCGAAGAAACAAGCCTTACTCTTTTTGGATCTGAATGATTTCAAAATGATTAATGATCAGTACAGTCATGATGTTGGGGATGCGATTTTGCGTGTTGTAGGCAGCCGATTACGGAGTGCTGTTCGCAATTGGGGTGAAGTCTATCGATATGGTGGAGATGAGTTTGTACTCATTGTTGGGATGTCCGAGAATCAATCAATTGAAGATATGTATCAAAAAATCAGTTATCATTTCAAACAGCCTGTAATCATTGGTACCCATACATTCTATATCAAATATAGTCTTGGCTACTCACTTGTGGATGATACACATTCGATGGAGAAATCTCTTCACATCAGTGATCAGAAAATGTATGAGCATAAGCAAAGTAAAAAGAAAACTGCGAAGCAGTCCCCTGGATTTCTCGTTGAAATCAGTGATGAAATTAAGATATAATATGGCTAGGTATATGACTTACATTGGAGGTACATAATGAGACGGATATCCAAAATTCTGCTAATGGCCTCAAGCTTTCTAGGCGTTACCATTGCACTATACATTTTGATTATCGGCCAAGTGTTTAAAACAGATATTGACACGTTCTTTTTAGGACGTGTTTCTTTTTATCTTGTGGCGGCGATTCATTTACTTGTTTCTCTCATATCTGTCGTTATTTATGTAAAAATGTATGTGTTAAAGCGTAAGTATATTCATCGGTTTCTAGGCATTGTCTTTTTGGCGTTTATATCCTTTGGGCTTACATTTATTGTTCAGCTTTCGATGAGTGTGATTGCTATGGCAATCATTTATTCATCCATTGAGCCAAATCTTTGACAGACTCAATGAAAAAAGAGATAATTTCAATCGGTAGAAAAGAGGGAACAGAATGAGTCATCAGCTATATAGGATTACATCAGAAGAGCAGTTGAATGAGATTATGAATAAAAATGAGGTGAGCGTTTTATATTTCACCACACCAACATGCAATGTATGCAAATCAATCTTTCCACGTCTTGAAGAACTGATGAAAGAATATAAAAATGTACCCTTGTTAAAGATTGATGCGGCTTCACTGGTTGAGACCACAGCGCAGCATCTGGTCTTTACGGTTCCAACGATTTTGGTTTATAACAGCGGAAAAGAAGTCCTGCGTGAATCAAGATTTATCGACTTTTCCAAGATTGATCGAATGTTAGATTTATTGAAAAACTAGAAGCTTAGGCTTCTTTTTATTTTACCAGTAAAGATGAATATATGTTTTGAAGATCATTCAAATGAAGAATCTTAGGAACAGGATACAGTGGATTGGCTTCCTTAAGTGCACGTGATGCCAGTAAATCGATATCCTCACAATGTAACTGTGCGACGGTTGTCGGTATATCAGCCAACTGATTCAAGTATTGAATGTGACGAATCAGTTGTTGAGATAAGGTTTCATCACTTTGATTGGCTGTGCCTTTGAAGACTGCGCGGGCAATATCTGCACAGGGTTGAACAATGGAGTCCCCATAATAGGAAAGCACCACTGGCATGACAATCGCATTGGCAAGGCCGTGAGGAACGGAATACTGACCACCAAGAGTATGGGCAATCGCATGGATATACCCTACATAGGCCCGAGTAAAGGCACGTCCTGCTTTGTAAGCCGCAATCTGCAGTTGCTCTCTTGCTTTCAGATCATTCGGATGTTCTAAAATTACAGGTAGATACTCAAAGATGAGCTGAATGGCTAAAATGGCCTCTTCTTTAGTTTTTTGGGTGTTGCTGCGACCAATATAGGCTTCGATTGCATGGGTTAAGGCATCGAGGGCAGTTGTGGCTGTGAAAAAAGGCGGAAGACTGACGGTATATTGTGGGTTTAAAACAGCTACTTTTGGAAGTAATACCGGATCACTGATGGCATATTTTTCATGAGTGACTTCATCCGTGACCACAGTTGCTATTGTTGCTTCACTACCCGTTCCCGCTGTTGTCGGGATGGCTACCAGATAAGGAATTTTCTTTAGAACTTTGATGACACCTTTCATGTTTGAAAAAGTTGTCTTTGGCCGCGCGATTTTTACTCCAATGCCTTTTGCACAGTCGATGGCGCTTCCACCTCCCATCGCAATCATCATGTCACAGTTTTCCTGCTGAAATGTGTTTGCACCATCTTCAATGGATGCCAATGTTGGATTCGGTTGCAAACGGTCAAACACTTCAATGTGAAAGCCTTTGTCATTGAGTTGTTTTAGAAGAGGTTGATGTAACTGCAGTTTGATAATAGTGGGGTCACAGACAAATAGAACTCGTCGATTCGATCGTTTAACCAAGTGATCAATTAATTGATGGGTTGCTTCTTCACCAGAATACACGATGGGTTCTTTCCACGGTAAAAGATAGGAAATGAGTCGAAAAACACTTTGATACATTCGATAATAAATTTCCTTCATATTATGTCCTCCTGAATTTATGCAAATTCATCAAATTGCTGAATTTGAGTTTCGATATAGGATGAGATATGATTGATGTATAGGACATGTTAACCCAAACAGATTAAGTCTAGATTTAAAAAAAGATGGTAGAAAGAATGAGCTGACTTTTAAAAGTCACTCTTTTGATATCATATGAGTCTTCCTTTGTTTATTTATATCTCAAGTATATCACTAATTCAGGTATAATAAAGAGTGAAATACGAAAGGGGAAAAACATGAAACGATATCTACTCTTAAAAGGATTATGGGGTATGGTTGATTTATTGGATTCAGCCTATGCAAGAAAGCAGAAATTACCTGATGATATTGATATAATCAAAGACATTCCATACATTGAAGA
>DOKQ01000172.1 GCA_003510215.1 Erysipelotrichaceae bacterium | reverse complement strand
ATACTATCATTTCGAACTTTGTATTGAACAGAAATATTATCAAGCAAATCAATCGTTTCCTTGAGAGCTTTCGGAAGTATTCTTACAACACTATGTGTATACTTTCGTTTTAATTGACTCGGAGTATCACAAACTTTAACCTTTCCCTCGTCAATAATCGCAACACGATCTGCCCACTGAGCTTCTTCCATGTAATGAGTCGTTAGAAAGATGGTCGTCTTATGAATCTTTCGTATCTTCATAATCACTTTCCATACTCTTTTTCGTGTCTGCGGATCTAACCCGGTTGTTGGCTCATCGAGAAACAGAATATCGGGCGAATGCAACAGAGCTCTAGCAATATCTGCTCTACGACGTTGTCCGCCTGAACATTCTCCATACTTCTTATCAGCAATTTCAGATAATCCAATGAGTTCATCCAATTCTTTATACTTAGCTTCAAACTCCGAATGACTCAGGTTGTAAAATCCTGAACGAATTCTCATGTTTTCTTTAATTGTAAGTAAATCATCAAGAACAGAGTATTGAAAAACAACACCAATGCTTTTTCGAATTGCATCATCCTCCTTTCCAAGTTCAAAACCATTAATTTTAATACTTCCGGAAGTAGGTTTAAGCAAAGTACAGCACATGCTTATGGTAGTTGATTTGCCTGCGCCATTGGGGCCAAGAAAGGCAAAAAACTCGCCCTTTTTGACCTGCAGGTCTAACTTGTCTACAGCCAAGTTTTGATCGTAATATTTTGTGATTTGATCACAAACGATAACATTCATCGCTATCACCTCTTGTTTATTCTATAACAAAGTCTAAAAGAAAAGAAGTGCTTCTAACACTTCTTAACTAACATTTTACATTAAACCGAACGATGTCTCATATGTGGGAAAAGAATAACTTCACGAATGGTTTCTGAGTTTGTCAGTAGCATAACCAATCGATCAATACCTAGCCCAAGACCACCAGTTGGTGGCATCCCGTATTCGAGAGCTTCCACAAAGTCAATATCCATTTCGTTTGCTTCCTGATTTCCTAAATCTTTTTCTTTCATTTGCTCCATAAAGCGTTCTTTTTGATCAATCGGATCATTTAATTCACTAAACGCATTGGCATATTCACGACCATCGATGAATAGTTCGAATCGGTCTGTGAATCGGCCGTCCAACTCATTCTTCTTTGCCAATGGAGATATCTCAATTGGATGTCCATAGACAAAAGTAGGTTGTACCATCTTCTCTTCAGCATATTTCTCAAAGAATAAATTTAAAATATGGCCGAAAGACATTTGATGTTTCGCAACTTCAATATGGTGCTGCTTTGCAACAGTCAAACACTCTTCAAACGTTGTTAACTCATAGAAGTTAACACCACATGATTCCATCACAGCATCTACCATGTGAACTCTGCGATAGGGTCCTTTTAAGGAGATTTGCTTCTCTCCCCATTGAATATCCGTTTTCCCAAGAGTCTTTGTAGCAATAAACTCCACCAATCCTTCAATGGTATCCATCATACCTTCCATATCGGAATAGGCAATGTAGGCTTCAACTGTCGTAAACTCAGGGTTATGTTTTGGGCTCATTCCTTCATTTCTAAACAATCGACCAATTTCATAGACACCCTCAAGACCACCCACAATTAATCTTTTTAGAGGAAGTTCAGTAGCAATACGAAGATAAAAATCCATGTCCAGTGTGTTGTGATGAGTAACGAATGGTCTTGCGGCCGCTCCACCAAGGATTGGTGTCAACACGGGTGTTTCTACTTCAATCAAGCCCAAACCATCAAAATACTCCTGAATTGCACGAATAATTCGCGGACGCAAAATAGCAACTTCGCGTGCTTTTTCATTTGTGATTAAATCCAGGTAGCGACGACGATAACGTTCTTCTTTATCAACTAATCCGTGAAACTTATCCGGTAAAGGTCGAAGAGCTTTCGTTAAGTGCGTGAGTTGAATGGCTTTAACTGAAAGTTCTCCGTGATTTGTTCTGAAAATTTCACCTTCAACACCTACAATATCACCAAGATCTGCTTCCTGAAAGTAGTCGAACCAGTCATCACCCACAGTATCTTTTCTTACATACACTTGGATTTGTCCATCACGGTCTTGTAAATGCATAAAACCTGCTTTACCCATAAGACGTTTTGTCATGATGCGACCAGCAATTCTGCCGGTAAGTTTGAGTTCATTTAACTCTTCTTTACTTTTCTCACCAAAGTCATCGAATATTTGTTTACTATGATGAGTGACGGAATAGGCATGACCAAAAGGATCAATTCCCTTTTCCTTTAATGCTTCCATTTTACTGCGGCGTACAATCTCTTGTTCTGTCAATACCTGACTCATAACATCACTCTCTTTCTGCTAATTGCTTTATATAATTCACTAATATCATATCAAATTGTTCAAAAGTCGTCATCTGTGAAAATTGATTCTTCACTTTATGACTGTGTGGCAACCCTGCAATGTACCAACTTGCATGGCTTCTCATTTCCTTCATGGCAATGTTTTCGCCTTTTAGTTGAATTAACCGCTGTGCATGTTGGCGTGCCCATACAAATCGCTGCTCTGTATCTACCTTAAACTCAGTATTCCCTGTTTGCAAAGCAACGAGGATTTCCTGGATTAACCATGGATTCCCAAGAACTCCACGCGCAACCATGATGGCATCACAGCCTGTATATTCTAACATATCCAACGCAGTTTTTGCATCAAAAATATTCCCATTTCCGATGACCGGTATATTTACTGCCTGTTTAACATCTCTAATAATATCCCAGTCAACACTACCTTCATACATCTGTGATCGTGTCCGACCATGGATAGCAATCGCACTGGCTCCGGCTTCTTCAAGCAATTGTGCCATTTCTACGGCATTTTTACTATGTACATCCCACCCGGCACGAATCTTGACAGTCACTGGTTTGGAAACATGCTTAACAATCTCTTTAACAATAGTGGCTGCATGAAGGGGTGTCTTCATTAAAGAAGCTCCACCATTCCCTTTAACTATCTTATTGACTGGACATCCCATATTGATATCAATGATATCGCAATCTGTTTTGGTATCCAGATAGATGGCTGCTTTTACCATGCTTTCAATATCTTCACCAAAAAGCTGCATAGACAGTGGATGTTCATTCGGATCAACCTCTGTCATTAGCAATGTACGTTCGTTTTGATATACTATTGCTTTATCGCTGACCATTTCTGTATATATTAGTCCAGCACCAAATTCTTTGGCAACACTTCTAAATGCAATATTGCTTACACCCGCCATTGGACCAACAACAACCTGATTGTGTATCTCAATATTACGAATGCGCCACATGATTCACCTTTTTAAGAAGAATCTCTTTTAATTCTTCTTCAGAAAACTCATAGTCTTCATTACAATAATGACATACTAAATGAGCTCCATGATCTTCATTGATCATGTCTTTTAGATCGCGAACTTCAATTGTCAAAAGACCTCGTGCGAATTTATCTTTCGAGCAATCACATGTAAAACTGACATCTCTCTGTTCTAAAATTTGAACATCTTCAAATAATAGTAAAGCAATTTCATGTGCTTCCATTCCTTCTGCAATCATTTGTGAAATAGGCTTTAAATGTGAGACCACATATTCAGCCATTTCTATATCTGTCTCATTCGCATCCGGCATCAACTGAATAATCATCGCACCCGCTGATGCAATGGTATTGTCCGGATTGACTAAAACACCCACAGAAACTGCAGAAGGTGTTTGTTCACTCACTGTAAAGTAATAAGCAAGATCATCCCCAATTTCTCCCGACTGAAGATCAATCGTAGAAACAAAGTCTGATTTCATATTCATATCTTTGAGAACCTGTAAAGTTCCAGAACCAATCGCAGCTCCAACATCCAACTTACCAGTTTCGCTATTCAGAAGCATCACGTGAGGATTCGAGATAAATCCGCGCACTGTCCCATCATGCTGAGCATCTACTACGATTGCTTTAATTTCATTACTACCACGAACCATCAATGAAATCTTTTCTTTATCGCTTTTAAGCATGCTACCCATTAAGACGCCCGCACTAAGTAATCTTCCCAAAGCTGCCGCAGATGTTGGATACATCTGATGACGACTTTGAGCAAACTGAACAAGGTCTGTTGTAACAGCTACATATAACCGGATTCTACCGTCGTGTGCCATTGCTTTAACTAATTTATCCATACTCACACTCCTTCTAGAAAAAACCCCTTAAGATTCAAGGGGTGTCGTTTTTTCTTCTTCTACTTGCGCCTTATCAGAAACAACGTCACTAAGATGACTTGCTTCACCTTTTGCCACAATATCTGCATCCGTGTCAAAATTAAGTTTTACTTTCTCAATTAATACGGGTTTTGCATTCGTCACATCTTTGCCTTCAACAATTTCATTTATCTGCTCATGAGTCAATGTATCATACTCAAGTAATGCATCGGCAATTTTATCAAGTAACTCACGGTTTTCGATGATGATACTTCTTGCTTTTTCATAACAGGAATCAATGATTCTGCGAACTTCTTTGTCGATTTCAAAGGCAATTTGACCAGAATAGTTTTGCTGTGAAGAATAATCTCTTCCCAAGAAAACATTTCCGCCACTCTTTTCATATTGAATTGGACCGAGATTACTCATCCCATAAGACATAACCATGTCTCTTGCAATGTGTGTTGCTCGCTCGATATCATTGTAAGCACCATTGGAAATCTCATTAAACACTACTTCTTCAGCCACACGTCCACCAAGTAGACCCGTAATCTTCGCTAATAGATCACTCTTTGTCGCCATCATTTTCTCTTCACGAGGAGTCATCAGGTTATATCCACCCGCTGTTCCACGAGGTATAATAGTAACCTTCTGAACCATATCAGCTTCTTCAAGTTTAATACCGATAACCGCATGACCTGTTTCATGAATAGCTACCAGTTTACGTTCTTTTTCAGTATACGTCCTGGATTTCTTAGCAGGACCCATAATAACACGATCAATCGCTTCATCTAAATGGTGCATACGTATAATCGTATCGTTTTCACGCACAGCAAGTATTGCGGCTTCATTTAATACATTTTCAAGATCTGCTCCAGAAAACCCTGGAGTACGTTTTGCAAGTGCATCCAAATCAACATCATCAGCAATTTTCTTATTACGGGCGTGAACATGAAGAATTGCAGTTCTTCCTTTACGATCTGGCAAACTAACCGTAATTTGACGATCAAAGCGACCTGGACGCAATAATGCAGGATCTAGAACGTCAGGACGGTTGGTAGCAGCAACAATAACGATACCGGCATTATCACCAATGCCATCCATTTCAACTAAAAGTTGATTCAGTGTTTGTTCACGTTCATCATGACCTCCACCAACACCAGTTCCACGTTGACGACCAACAGCATCAATTTCATCGATAAAAATGATACATGGTGCCGTAGCCTGTGCTTTCTTGAACATGTCGCGGACACGACTTGCACCGACCCCAACAAACATCTCAACAAAGTCTGAACCGGATATCGAATAGAAAGGGACATTTGCTTCTCCGGCAACAGCCTTCGCAAGCAACGTTTTCCCGGTTCCTGGAGAACCTACCATTAGAACACCTTTAGGTATTCGTGCGCCCATTTTTGCAAAGCGTTTTGGATTCTTCAGATATTCAATCAGTTCATACATTTCTTCTTTTTCTTCATCACATCCGGCAACATCCTTAAATCGGACTTTAATGTCCCCTTCAAGACGTGCTTTTGAACGTCCAAATTCGAAAGCCTTATTGTTGTTTCCGCCATTCATGCGTGTTAATAGGAAAAACGCAAATGCTCCAAACAGTAAAAAAGGAATAATTTGACCTAAGACATCCAACCAGGCATTCGTCTGATATGGATCCACTACTTCAAATGGTACTTGCGAACTTTGAAGCAAACGAGTTAACTCATTCACTTCCTGTTCCGTGTTTGGAACAATCACGGTAAAACTTGCATTTTTACCATCCTTGTCATACGTACCAGTAACACCAACAATGTTATTGCGAACACTTAAGGTCGCTTCTGAAATTTCATTTCTGTTTACTAATTCCATAAACTCACTGTATTTCAATCGGTCGACCGTCGATGTGTTTAGCATACTCGACAAGCTGACAACCGCGAAAATGACAATCAAGTACGGAATAAGATTTAATAATCGCTTATTTCGCATGTTTTCTCACGCTCCTTATTGATAAAATTCGTCTTTTAATACTCCAACATATGGTAAATTTCTGTATTTCTCATCAAAATCCAACCCAAATCCAATGACAAATTCATTTGGGATTTCAAATCCCACATAATCTGCCTCAATTTCAATCACCCGACGGCTTGGTTTGTCTAACAAACTTACAATTTTCACTTCACTCGCACCTTTATTTAGAAGCAGACGAGTAACTTCTTTAATTGTACGGCCCGTGTCAACAATATCTTCAACCAAGAGGATGCTTATTCCCTTAATCGAACGGTCAAGATCCTTGATAATACGAACATCACCAATAGACTCGGTTCCTTCATAACTTGAAACATCCATGAAATCAAATTCAATATCCAACTCAATGTGCTTAACAAGTTCAGCTAAAAAAGGAATGGATCCTTTGAGAACCGCAACCAGCAAAGGTAGTTCATTTCGATTTTTATAGTCTTCTGTGATTTGAGCTCCAAGCTCTTTACATTTAGCAACAATCGCTTCTTCACTAACTAAAATTTTCTTAACATCTTTATGCATATAAACATTTATCCTCCTGCATATGGCTTATTTTAGCACAAAAAGAGACGGGGTGTTAGAAAAATGATTGATATCCGACCCAATGCCAGCAACAAAGATAACCTGATTCTTTTGATTCAAGACTACAGGACAAATCAATCGTTGGTCTTTAGCAATTTTGTGATCGATAAACCATCTGGATACCTTTTTACGTCCAAAGGAAAGATGAATCGTATCCGATGGTTGCCAATTTCGAATCATGATTGGCCAATCATCATCGTACAAAGTTAGACCTTCTCTAACAGTCCCACTTGTTTCAATCCTAAAATAAGGTGTATGTACGAACTCTATTCTATCAAAAATGAAACAATATTCATAGGAAAATTGTTCAACAAGCTTAACCTTATGATAATTTGATACTAAAATATACCCTTCTTTAAGTACAATCCATCTGTTCTCTTCAGATTTTAACTGCCTTAACCACTCTAACAACTCTTTCTGGGAAGTTGTGTACATATAGCCCTGAAGAGATAACCACTCTTGTAATATCATAACTTGAAGTTTTGATGAAAAGGAGTATAAAAGTTGGACATCAAACTCGTCCTTCATATCTTCAACAACCTTACTTACTTCTTTTTGGTGTAGAGCAAGATCTTTATTCTCCAAAAGCATGTTATCAAGTAAGGTTTGTTTGGTTTCTTCTGACATCTCTTGTAATTGTTTACGAATACGATTGCGCGTATACTTTTGCTGTTCATTGGATTCATCTTCACCATAAACAATCTGATTCCTATCAATATAATCTAGCAGATCTTTTTTTGTCATTTCCAGAAGAGGTCGATATACTTTTACATCAAAAATCTCTGATTCAGCACTCATTCCATAGGTTTTCACTCGATGACCACGCTTCTTTTGCCAAAGATAGGTTTCAAGCACATCATCTTTATGATGCGCCACCAAAACTCCTTTAGCCTCATATTTTTTTACTGCCTGACTAAAAGCTCGATATCTTTCTTCTCGAGCTTTTAACTGAAAATTTGATTTCTCTTTGATATGTACATCAACGACATCAACTGGAATTTGATACTTACTGCAGTAATCCACAACAACCTTAACATCCCGATCTGCTGTGTCCCGTTTGTGGTAATTGACTGTAATAACAACCATATCCAAATGGCTCTTTTGACACATATGCAATAGAGCCATTGAATCACTACCCCCTGAGCATCCGATAATCCAACGGCCATCAACTGGAAGATTCATTTTATCACCGACTTTATTTTAACACTTAACTCTACGAAATACACTCCATTACCCGATCTTTCAGTTCAAGAAATATAGGGCTTGTGGGTGGAATATGACCTTTAACATCAATAATCCGAGCGGTGTTGATAAATTTGCAATCATTCACAAAGCAAACAGAGCGTTTGTTCAATCCCTCGATCCAACCCATCTGATGCAAATGATTTTTTCCATACTGATGTCTGGATACATCTTCTGCATACATATATGTAGTTTCATTCGATGTCATCGGTACCACAAATGCTTTATTATTTACAAGTTTCAGCACTACACCAAAATGCTGATACCCTGCTTCATGAATATATGCTTGACCAAAATCTATAAAACACACATCCCCGACATTGACTCGTATATTCATCTGCGCACAGGAACGCAGTTTCTGACGTTCCAATCGATTGATACCACTAATACACTCTTTAATCGCAAATTTTAGTGGCAGATTATCAATATACTTAACCCACTTCTCATCCAACTGATCAATTAAATCCAAACAATAATTCTCATCCTCAATCTGTCCATTCAATCCATGTCTTTCCATACATAATACCTCCTCCATCACATTCGCGAGCAAAAGAGTAATTCCTATATGAAATATACATATTCTAATAAAAAATACAGCTCATTGACGAACTGTATTTTATAATTCTTTGAACTAACGAACTAAATGAAGATTTTCAAGCATAATTCCTGTACCTTCTGCAACACAACGTAGTGCGTTTTCGGCAACATAGACAGGAATATTCAACTCATTCATTAACAGTTCATCAATACCACGAAGAAGTGCTCCACCACCGGTCAAGACGATTCCTCGAGTAACGATATCCGCAGAAAGTTCGGGAGGCGTTTGCTCCAAAACGGTGCGGCAAGCCCGAACAATATCCTGTAAACTCTCACGCATAGCCAATTCTGTTTCTTCTGAATTAATTGTAATGGTATGTGGAAGTCCAGTAACAAGGTCACGACCATGAACTTCAAGAGTATCTGTTCTTGACCCTCTCCACGCTGTACCAATCCGCTTCTTAATCTCTTCTGCCGTACGATCACCTATGAGCAGCTTATATGAGTCTTTGACATACTTGATGATATCACGATCCATTTTGTCTCCTGCGATTTTTAATGATGTACTGGTTACAATTTCGCCAAGCGAAAGAATAGCAACATCCGTCGTACCACCGCCAATATCAAGTACCATACTGCCACTTGGTTTTGAGATATCTAAACCAGCACCAATAGCAGCTACCTTTGGTTCTTCTTCAATGTAAACACGTTTAGCTCCTGCACGATAGGCTGCATCACGAATCGCATTTCGTTCAACCGATGTAATGTTCGATGGGCAACAAATTAAAATCGTTGGACGTGAAAACATTCCTTTTAGCTTAAGTTTACGAATAAAATACTGAAGCATAATCTCAGTAACTTCAAAATCTGCAATTACTCCATCCTTAAGTGGACGGATTGCCATAATTCTCATCGGAGTACGACCAAGCATATCCTTAGCTTCTTGCCCTACAGCAATGCATTTTTTCGTTTCTGCCTCTAAAGCCACTACAGAAGGCTCATCAAGAACAATACCCTCACCCTTAACATAAATCAACATATTTGCGGTACCTAAATCGATACCAACAGCTTTTGAAAACAACATAATTTACCTCCGTTCGGTCAAGCATCGTTATTATAACATAATTCTTCTAAAATGATTCACCTTTTCAACTTATTTGCCATTGAATTGCAAGCAAAAACTGAGCAAACAAATATCCTAAAGCCATAGCCAAAACAAGGTATAACATTTGCGCTTGCCAAACTTTGTTCTTCTTGAGAAAACGATTAAAATCAATACTACTCAACCCAATCATCGCAACAAAGAACCCTAAAAAGTGAATAAAAATTCGAGGAATCAGTTCGTTCATACTTTTACCTCCAATCGTATAGTATTCTAACATTCTTTTCTATTATATACTCAAATTGTGCTGATGATTCATAAATCTTTCACAAAAAATCAGTGACAAAAAAAATAACACCCTGTTTAGAGTGTTATTTAGCAATATTAATTCGATTAATGGCACGTTGCAACGCAATTTGTGCACGTTTGAAATCCGCATCTTCTGAAGTGGCTTTCAGTCGTGTTTCAGCACGCTCCTTAGCCCGTTGAGCACGTTCGATGTCAATTTCATCACTACGCTCTACTGCATCGGTTAAAATCGTAGCCAAATTATCTAAAAAGTGCAATGTTCCGCCTGAAATCGCATAACGATGGCGACCATCCTTCTCTTCGGTTGTTAGCATTGAAATGTTCAAAACCGCGACGATTGGCATATGGTTTTTCAATATACCCATCTGACCTTCTGTTGTCACTACATTTAAAATTGAAGTTTCTAGCTCCCGATATAAACCTCGGGGAGTGACAATTCGAACCGTAAACATGCTAGTTACCTAGATTCTTTGCTTTTTCGAAAGCTTCTTCAACTGTACCTACATACATAAATGCGCTCTCAGGAAGGTCATCTGCTTTACCACTTAAGATTTCCTTAAAACTACGGACTGTTTCAGATAGAGGAACATACAATCCTGGGATTCCATTGAACTGCTCAGCAACGTGAAATGGTTGAGATAAGAAGTTACGTACACGGCGCGCACGGTTTACAAGAACCTTATCTTCATCCGATAACTCATCCATCCCTAAGATGGCAATGATATCCTGAAGCTCTTTGTAACGCTGTAACAACTGCTGAACACCACGTGCCGTATCATAATGCTCATCCCCAACCACAAGTGGATCAAGCATACGGCTTGTGGACTCAAGTGGATCAACCGCTGGGTAGATCCCCAGAGCCGCTATATTACGATCTAATACTGTTTTTGCATCCAGATGAGTAAATGCGGTTGCTGGTGCAGGGTCTGTCAAATCATCCGCAGGAACATAAATCGCCTGAACAGATGTGATTGAACCTTCTTTCGTTGATGTGATTCGTTCTTGAAGCTGTCCCATTTCTGTTGCTAGTGTTGGCTGATAACCCACCGCCGAAGGCATGCGACCCAAAAGGGCAGAAACTTCAGATCCAGCTTGAGTAAACCGGAAAATGTTATCAATAAACAGAAGTACATCCTGATGATCAACATCACGATAGTGCTCAGCCATAGTCAAGCCTGAAAGAGCTACACGCATCCGTGCTCCTGGCGATTCATTCATCTGACCATATACGAGTACAGTTTTATTTAAAACTCCTGAATCATTCATTTCATGGTACAAGTCGTTTCCTTCACGAGTTCTTTCACCAACTCCCGCAACAACTGAAAGACCACCATGTTCTTTCGCAATATTATGAATCAACTCCTGCATAACCACTGTTTTACCGACGCCGGCTCCACCAAAAAGACCAATCTTACCACCTTTTGCATAAGGACAAAGCAAATCAATAACCTTAATTCCCGTTTCAAGAATTTCAGAAGTGGTTTGCTGCTGTTCGAAGCTTGGGGCAAGGCGGTGAATCGGATCTCGTTGGACTTTGTCACCAAGTTCTTCTAAACCATCAATTGGATCACCAAGAACATTGAACATACGCCCTAAAACTTCTTTACCCACAGGAACAGAAATAGGTCGCCCTGTATCTATTGCTTTCATTCCACGAACAAGACCATCTGTGGAACCCATCGCAACACAACGAACGGTATCATCACCCACGTGTTGAGCTACTTCAACCACAAGTCGTCCTTGTGATAGTGGAATATTAATTGCATTATTTAAGCTTGGCAGTTCTCCGCTTGAAAATCGAATATCTACAACTGGACCGATAATCTGCAAGAGCTTGCCTGTTTTTTCATTCATAGTCTACCTCCGTTATAACGCATCTGCACCGGCTACAATTTCAGATATTTCCTGGGTAATTGCTGCCTGGCGAGACTGGTTGTATTGCAATACTAACTTATCAATTATTTCTTCTGCATTATCTGTTGCACTTTCCATAGCCATACGACGTGAAGCCTGTTCACTCGTTTTTGTCTCCAACCAGCAACTAAAACTCAAAGAACGAACATACATTGGAATCATCTGATTCAAAATAGCCGCTCCACTTGGTTCAAAGATGGTATCCACAAATACACTTGACTCTTCTGCCTGCTGTAAGACATCCGACTTGACTACAGGAAGAATCTTGATGATGGAAGGTTCAAAGGAAACACTATTCACAAACTTTGTATACAGAATGTTTATGCTGGTAATCTCATCCGCAAGATACATACTCAACGCCTCATTTACCACGTTACTCACCTCAAGGAAACTAAGGTCATCGCTTGGATGAATATCATTGAGAATATTGAATTTGCGGTTGTTAAGCCAGTGATATCCCTTCATTCCAATCGTTAGGACTGGGTGTTGGGGATTTGCCTGTGACCGAAAGTATCTCAGCATGTTTGTATTGTAGCCGCCACACAACCCGAGGTCTGAAGTAAACACAATCGTCAATGGGCGTGTATCTTCACGCTCCTTCAGCCACTCAACATCATCAACTCGACTGTTGGCAAGGATCTGCTGTATCATATGATGCATTGTGCGAGCATACTCACGGTTCTGCTCCATTTTTGCTTTCTGCTTCTTAAGTTTACTTGTTGAGATGAGTTCCATTGCCTGGGTGATTTTTTTTGTGGCTTCAACCGAACGAATTCTTCGCTTGATCGCCTGCTTACCCGTAGCCATGATTAGTTACCTTTCATCTGGTTAAAGAGCTCAAGAAACTTCTTTGTGGCCACTTTCATTTCTTCAATCAACTCATCTGACAAGATCTTCTTCTCATTGATTTCTCTTAGAATCTCAGGATATTCCTCTTTGAAATACGTATGAAGTTCTGATTCAAACTTACGGATTTCTGAAATTTCAAGCTCCTCAAGGAAACGATATTTAGCACTAAACAATGACAAGACTTCTTCAGCCAAGTTCATTGGACGGTATTGTCCTTGTTTTAAGAGTTCAGTTAACCGTGCTCCATGATCAATAACTTTCTTCGTTGCAGAATCCAGATCAGAGCCAAATTGGGCGAAGGCAAGTAGTTCACGATACTGCGCCAACTCAAGTTTCAATGAACCTGAAACCTGCTTCATCGCTTTTGTTTGAGCCGCTGAACCTACACGAGAGACTGAGAACCCACTATCAACCGCAGGACGTACACCTGAGTTAAATAACTCAGACTGTAAAAATAATTGCCCATCAGTAATGGAGATAACGTTTGTCGGGATATAAGCACTGATATCTCCTGCTAAAGTCTCAATGATTGGAAGGGCAGTCAGAGAACCACCTCCATAATTTTCATTTAACTTTGCGGCTCTTTCAAGAAGCCTTGAATGAAGATAGAATACATCCCCTGGGTATGCTTCACGTCCTGGTGGACGGCGTAGTAAAAGAGACATGGTTCGATAAGCAACCGCATGTTTTGATAGATCATCATAGATAATCAAAACATCTTTACCCTCTTCCATCCATTCTTCACCAATTGCACATCCTGCATAAGGAGCAATGTACTGAAGCGGTGCAAGTTCGGATGCTGTAGCAGCCACAACCGTTGTATAGGACATTGCATCATGCTGACGCAACTTCTCAACAATTTGAGCAACTGTTGATGCTTTTTGTCCAATAGCAACATAAATACAAATCATATTTTGATCTTTTTGATTAATAATTGTATCAATCGCAATCGCAGTTTTTCCTGTTTGTCTATCACCAATAATTAACTCACGCTGACCACGACCAATTGGAATCATCGAGTCGATGATTTTTAATCCAGTCTGTACTGGTTGATGAACTGATTTACGGGTCATGACTCCAGGAGCAACACGTTCCACCGGACGGCGTTTTTCAGTAGTAATTGCAGGCCCTCCATCAATTGGATGTCCTAATGCATTGACAACACGCCCTAACATTTCATCCCCAACAGGAACCTCGACAATGCGACCGGTACGATGCACTTCGTCGCCTTCCTTGATCTTGGAATCAGATCCAATAAGTACTGCACCTACATGATCTTCTTCCAAGTTTAATATCATACCTACGACATCATGAGGGAAGAGAATCAATTCTCCTGCCATTGCATTGTTTAGACCATGCAATAAAGCAATCCCATCCCCAACACTAATGACATAACCCACATCATTTGCCTCAAGATGACTTTGATAATTTTTAATCTGGTCCTTTATCAGTTCACTGATTTCTTCAGGTCTTAATTCCATATGCTCACCTGCTTCCTTTCAATAATTCACTACGCAAATTATCTAGTTTGTATTTCATTGAACCGTCGATGACCACGTCTTCAACGACAACACGAATCCCTGAAATAAGATCCTTGGAAATACGATTCGTCAATTCTACGTTTGTGTCCAACTTCTTCGAAACTGAAGTTTCAATTTGCTTAATTTCCTCATCACTGAGTTCACGAATTGAATACACAAATCCTTCTTTAATCCCCTTATAGCTGTTGCATAAGCGATGAAATTTCCGTGCAATCAAATCAAACTGTGAGATGCGGCTTTTATCTACCAATAGAAAGATAAAATTCATAATATACGTATCAATGGAAGACTTGAAAGCTTGATCAAGAAGTGCTTTCTTATCTTCACTCGAAACTCGTTTTGAAGCAAAAAACATTTGTGTTTTTTCATCCTGAGCTAACGCTTGTTTAATTAACCCCATCTGATTTTGCCAATCGTTGACTTTGTTTTCTTCACAAGCAAATTCGAAAAGAGCTTCCGCATAGCGATTTGCTACTTTTTCCATTAATTTACGACGTCTTTCACGAACTGTTCAATAACAAGACGGTCAGCCGACTCATCCAATTTATCCTCAATCAATTTGGATGTTGCTAAAAGTGCTACATCCACAATTTCTCTGTGAATGCTTTGCTTCATCTGGCTCCGTTCATAATCCAATTGACGACGTGCTGATTGTAACTTAAGTTCAGCCTCTTTACGACCATCAGCCACAAGACCTTCCTTAATTCGTTTTCCTTCATTTTGACCACGCTCAATAATTTTATTTGCTTCCATGGAAGCATGTTTCAATTGAGCATGTGCTTCTTCTTTGCTTGTTTCTGCTTCTTGAAATTTCTGTTTTGCTTGTTCAATTAAGTTCTGCTCATACGCAGCTCTTTTTTCTAAGTAGGTTAATACTGGTTGCCACAAATAACGGTAGAAGGCATAAAAAAGAACTCCGGTGGCGGCTAACTGAACGATCATCGTTTTTATATCCGGAAACAGCTTCCCGGCGATATCAATATCGAGCATTGACCTTCACCTCCTGATGTCAAAAAAGCCCTATGATTAGTTAAATAAGAAAATTAATACAAAGGCAATTAACATCCCGTAAATCGCAGCGGTTTCTGCAATCGCAGCACCCAAAATCAACATTGAACGGATTTTTGATTCAGCTTCCGGATTGCGCCCAACAGCTTCAACTGCCTTCGCAGCCGCATATCCTTGACCTAACCCTGTCATCATACCTGTAAGTACTGCCAATCCAGCACCAATTGCAACTAAACCTCTTGCTAATTCCATATTTTTTTCTCTCCTTTTTTATTCTGGTTGGGAATACTCGTTCCCAATAAATACCGATGTTAATGATATAAAAATATACATTTGAATTAAACCGACAAACACATCAAAATAGAAATGCAATACCGGAGCTACGATTGGACCTACGAAGTCAATCACTCCAATGATTGGCACTAAAGCAGCAACCCATCCGGTAAAGGCGTAAAACAGCACCATAATAATCGTCCCACTCGTAATATTACCGAATAAACGAATGGACATTGAAATCAGCGGAGCTACTTTACCAAAGAAGTTCATCAAAAAGAAAAGTGGATGTGGCTCGAAGAAACTGCGAATATAGCCAAAGAAACCAATCGATTTGATACTCATCCTTTGAATCATAATAAATGTAATCAACGCTAATGTGAGTGTCACACTAAAGTTTGCTGTCGGTGCAGGCATTCCAAACAATCCCGAAAGATTCGCAAGCGCAAGATACAATGCGAGAATTCCTAAGTAAGGTGCATAGTTGCGACCTACGATATTCCCCATGTTGTCTTTTGCCAAACCTGACATCATTCTTACATAGATAACCGCCAGCAATAAGATTCCTTTCGGTTGATCCAGTGGATCTGCCTTTTTGACTGCTCGATTTACTGCCAGTATAAGCCCTAAGATAATCGCTGAGATAATCAGGATCGATAGAACTTCAACTTGAAACGTAATCGTCGCACCAACTATCATCAAAGCATCACTCCTTTCGTCTACGTATGTAAAACTCCGTTACATACAAACATAATTTTAACATAATTAACCCTAATGCTACCATGAAAATATTCACATAGTTAGGGAAAATAATCCCTAAATACAGACTTCCACTGATGAATCCTAATTTAATCAGAAAAAATAGACCATATTTCACAACTGAAAATTCTTCCTCAAACAATAAGTCTGCATAATAACTTGAAGTTATTAACATATTTATCAATCCAGCCACACTTCCAAGCCATAATCCAAAAGCAAAGGATAGTTGAATGAACATAAGAATTAAACCTAACATCATCGAAATGATCAGAGTGACCTTAATCCCTCTTTTTATATATGCATCCATATCAATTCTCTTTTGTCCAATCCAACAGATACTTGAACGCACTTGCTACACCACCAAATATCCCAATAAATGTACATATAGGAGTTGTGTTTAACCACTGATCCAGCCAAATTCCACCAAGTGCCCCAAACAATATCATACCACTAATCGCAAACCCCAGCTCTAAGGCTTTGAGCATGCTTCGATTCATTATTTTGTCCCGAAAATACGATCCCCGGCATCACCAAGACCAGGAACAATATAACCAATCTCATTCAGTTTTTCATCAAGAGCAGCTAGATAGATATCTACCTCAGGATGGTCTTTCTCAATTCTTGAAACACCTTCAGGAACTCCTACAAGACATACAAGTTTCACGTTTTTAACGCCACGGCGCTTGAGCATCTCAATTGCTGCGGAAGCACTACCGCCGGTTGCCAGCATCGGATCAAGAACCATCACAGTTGAATCTGTCAAATTCGAAGGAAACTTAGCATAATACTCATGAGGCTCAAAGGTTTCCTCATCACGATATAGCCCAATATGTCCTACTTTTGCTGTTGGAATCAAACTCAGAATTCCATCAACCATTCCCAGTCCAGCACGTAGGATAGGTACTAAAACCACATCCTTTGCCAATTCAAATGTATCACATGGACCCATAGGTGTTTCAATTGTGGTTGGAATCAACGGTAAATCACGTGAAATTTCATAAGCCATCAGTCCTGCAACTTCTTCCAGGTTATTTCGAAAATCCTTGGTTCCGGTAGAAACTTTTCTCATTTGAGTCAGCTTGTGTGTAATCAATGGATGGTTTAATACATGTAACATAATTTATTTCCTCCTAAATGTTTGATGTAAACTTTTCGGTCAACGCCCGAACTTCAGCCGCTACCTCCTCATATATGGACGGATTATCTCCGTCTTTAATCACTCTATAAATCCAGGAAGCTACCTTTTTGAATTCTTCTTCCTTGAATCCTCTTGTTGTCATCGCTGCACTACCTAAACGAATACCGCTGGTAATCATCGGTTTCTCCGTATCAAATGGAATCGTATTTTTATTACAGGTAATAAATACCCGGTCCAATCGGATTTCAGCTTCTTTACCAGTTAAATTAAAGTTGGTTTTAACATCCACAAGAACCAGATGATTATCTGTTCCGTTGGAAACTACTCTAAATCCTAAATTCTGCAACTCCTCTGCTAAAACCTTCGCATTTTTAATGACCTGTTTCTGATAGTCCACAAATCCGTCCTGCATCGCTTCATGGAAACTCACTGCCTTAGCCGCAATAATATGCATGAGTGGCCCTCCCTGTATCCCAGGGAAAACCATCCGGTCGATGATGGACGCATATTCCTTTTTACAAAGAATAATGCCACCACGAGGTCCTCGAAGTGTTTTGTGAGTTGTGGATGTGACAAAATCTGCATAAGGTACAGGACTTGGATGAACATTCGCTGCAATTAATCCTGCGATATGGGCCATATCTACCATCAGATACGCACCAACTTCATCTGCTATCTCTCTAAATCGCTTAAAGTCAATTTCTCTTGGATAAGCACTGGCTCCCGCCACAATTAACTTGGGTCGAATATGTAACGCAAGATCTCGGACTTGCTCATAATCGATCGTATCATCTTCTTTTTTTACACCATATCCATAAAACTGATAAAGTTTGCCTGAGAAATTCAATGGATGACCATGAGTCAAATGCCCACCAGAACTTAAATCCATACCAAGTATCTTATCGTTCGGTTCACACACACTCATATAGACAGCCATATTTGCCTGAGAACCGGAGTGTGGTTGAACATTCGCATGCTCCGCTTTGAATAATTCTTTGAGACGATCTCTTGCGATGTCTTCAATGATATCTACGTATTCACATCCGCCATAATAACGTTTGTTTGGATATCCTTCTGCATATTTGTTCGTCAATATACTTCCCATAGCTTCCAACACATCTTTCGAAACGTAGTTTTCGGAAGCAATCAGTTCGATGTTATGAATTTGACGATCTCTTTCCTGTTGTATTGCAAATGCAATCTTTTGATCCAACACCTTTTATTCCTCCAACTTTTCAATAGCAGCAATCTTATCAATTCGACGTTGGTGTCTTTCATCTTCACTGAATAAAGTATCTAACCATGTTTTGGAAATTTGCACCATCGTTTCTTCACTAATCACCCGACCTCCCATGGCCAGAACGTTGCTGTCATTATGTAAGCGAGTTACTTCTGCCACCGCAACATCATTGACTAATGCACATCGAATTCCATGTACTTTGTTTGCTGTTATAGACGCACCAATACCTGTACCACAGAAAATGATTCCGCGATCACATCGTCCTTCACTTACTGCTTTCGCGGCTGGATAAACCGCATCAGAATAATCCATGCTATCTTCACTGTGTGTTCCGAAGTCTTCAACTTCATATCCCCATTCATCCAACTTCTGTTTAAGTATTTCCTTATACTGATACCCACCATGATCCGCTGCTAACGCGATTTTCATATTTCCTCCTTGTAGTAATGATTTTTTTACTTCATTTAGTGATATCGGGCCTTTTCGAACCTCAACCAATTTTTTGCTAGAAGCATCAATCACCGTAGATGACACATCAAGCAAACTCTCTCCTTCAACCACACCTTCAATCAATCCATCAAAGTACGCCAATACCTCATCACTGCTTCGAGCCTCTTTTTCCCCAGTAATATTGGCACTTGGCATCAGAAGTGGATAACCCACCTTTCGGATTAAATCAATGAGCCAGGGATCATCCGGCATACGAATGGCTATGGTCCCTTTACCAGAAGTCACACGACTATCGACCCCTTGCGCTTTGTTTACGATGAGAGTCATTGCACCCGGCATCCAATGTCGAACAAGCTTAACATCTCTTCTTGAAAGCAGAGCCAACTGATTGATTTGGCTTTTTGAACTTACCAGCACAGGAAAAGGT
The DNA here is from genome assembly GCA_003510215.1 of Erysipelotrichaceae bacterium. Classification (GTDB taxonomy): domain Bacteria; phylum Bacillota_I; class Bacilli_A; order Erysipelotrichales; family Erysipelotrichaceae; genus UBA2227. The sequence goes on along the minus strand of DOKQ01000172.1, from coordinate 19,461 downwards.
CGATCATCCTGACGGTGTTTCACTTCCTTCAACCGATCGATAGTTTCAATGTGATTGATACTAATCGCCAACCCAAAGACAGTATCCGAGGGTAATGCTACAATCTTCCCTGCTTGAAGTAGTTCAACCACTCGATTCATATCTTGTCTGTGTAAACGTTCAGTTTTCATTTTCATCACCATTACTTCCTTATTTTATCATAATCATCTGGTTCTTTATAGGTTATACGGTACAAAAAAAACATCCGAAGATGCTAAAAACAACGATTGAAATAGACGAAACACATCCGGTCCAACCCGTTAATATCTTGTCGAACAATCACATGTGAGTCTGGAAAGCGACTCTTTACCTCATAAACAAGGCTTTCCTTCTGATCATATCCCATTTCAAAAGCCAAGATTGACTGTTGCTTCATAAAATGGGGAACCTGATCCAAAATCCTGCGATACAAATCCAAACCATCGACCCCACCGAATAAGGCAACATGCGGCTCAAATGCTTGTACTGAAAGTTGAATCTCTTCACTGTTTTTTATATACGGTGGATTGCACAGGCAAACATCAACAATAATTCCTTGATCAATCAAAGGCTGAGCCATGTCCCCTTGTAAGAAAGTCACCTTAGCAGCCAGTTGCTCTGCATTTTTTTGAGCAACTGATAATGCCTCTACACTAATGTCACTGGCAAACATATCACATTCTTGCAGTTCCAACTTTGTGGTAATAGCCAAAGCACCACTCCCCGTCCCTACATCCGCAATCATTATCGGTAATGAATCAAAAAACTCATCAATATCTGCCAGTATGTGGCCAACCAACTCTTCGGTTTCTTCCCTTGGTACCAAAACATCTTCCGTACATTCGAATTTTCGACCAAAGAACCATTCGTAACCTAAAATGTAGGCTAATGGCTCATGGTTACACAATCGAATCAGGTAGCGGTCAAACTTTTCCTGTAACGATACATCCACAGGTAAATCAATGTTCATATAAAGATCAACGTTAAACTCATCGCACAATTCCAAAAGAAGCCGACGTGAAAGTTGCTCATTGACTTGAGCTCCTTCACATATTGCCGCCGCTTCTTTTAAAAGTTGTTTGTACGTAAGCATCTTATTCTCCCGCCAGTTTCATTCGTTGCTCTTCAGCAATCAGTGCCGCAATCACATCATCCAGTTTACCTTCAGTAATCCGGTCCAACTGATTAATCGTTAATCCAATACGGTGATCGGTGACACGGTTTTGAGGGTAGTTATATGTACGAATCTTCTCCGAGCGGTCACCACGACCAATCTTCGAGCGACGTTCGGCACCTTTTTCCGCCTCAGCCTTTTCAATATAATACTCCAATACGCGTGCACGAATAATTTTCATAGCACGGTCCCGGTTATCATGCTGGGAACGACCTTCTTGAACATTGGCACTAATCCCTGTAGGTACATGGGTAATCCGTACAGCTGAGTCAGTCTTATTCACGTGCTGTCCACCGGCTCCACTGGCACGATGTGTTTCAATTGTCAGGTCATCCGGATTGATATCAACATCTTCCTCTTCAGTTTCAGGCATAACGAGCACCGTCGCAGTCGAGGTATGAATGCGACCTTGAGTTTCTGTCTTTGGTACACGCTGAACACGATGAGCTCCTGATTCAAATTTTAACTGACGATACACTTCATCTCCTTTTACAAAAAATGAAATTAATGTATAACCACCGGCTTCTGCCTCAATAGCCTCAAGAACTTCTGTCTTCCATCCCTGTGATTCAGCATAACGAACATACATCCGGTAAAGATCACCCGCAAAGATGTTTCCTTCATCTCCGCCGGCAGCACCACGAATTTCTACAATCACATCATGATCATCATTTGGGTCCTTTGGAATTAATAATATTTCAAGTTTTTCCCTATATTTTACGATTTTCGGCTCCAACTCTTCAACTTCCATTTCAGCCATCGCAATCATTTCTTCATCTTTCTCAAGTTTAAGCATCTCTTTTGCATCATGATAATGTTGCAAAATCTGTTTAAACTCAAGATATACTTCAACTACATTGCGGATTTTAGCCTGCTCTTTTCCAAGCTTGGCTAACTCTCTTGAGTTAGATAAGACAGCTGGACTCATAAGTAACTGATCCAACTCCTCGTATCTCTCAACCATTTTTTCACAACGAGTAATCATTGCTTCCATATCTATAACCTCCTATGCAATTTCTTGCGTTAAATTTTTCAACCAGGCGCCCCCAGCAATTCGTCTCATTCCGACCAATACACGTACGACCTGCTCAATCTGTACAAGTAAGAATACCCAAGCAATACTTGTCATCCCAAAGACATTCACAAGAATAAACGCCAGAGGCAGCCCGACAAGCCAAAGGATTCCCGCATCCAAGAAGGCTAGATACTTTGAGTCTCCACCTGCTCGTAATGACGAGAAAATAATAACATTGAACATTCGCAGTGACAAGCGTACACTGAACACCTTCACAACAAGCACAGACTGTGCCACAACCATTTCATCACTCAGTGCAAACAAGCTCACAAGAAACTCAGCCGAAGTAAGGATAACCACCGATGTAATTAGAGAAACAACCAGTGCCATACCTACAAAAAATCTGGATTTTTCACGAGCTGATTCCAAATCACCCTTACCAAGTTCAGCCCCTAGCATGGAACTATTCGCATTGTTAATCCCCATAATAACAAACATAAATATATTGGCAATTTGAGTTCCGACATAATAACTATCCATTGCCTGTGTGCCCAATCGACCAAATGCCCGAATATACAATGTGCTTCCAAATCCAAAGAATAACTCATTTAATATCAGCGGTAAGGTCCGACGAAACATTTTATCTGCCATCTGACGCTTAAGAGAAAACATTTCAGCTACGTTTCCAACAAACGGTTGCTTACTTGCATAGGCATAAATGATATGCATCGTAAGACCCGATGTGGTTGCAATCAACGTTGCAAATGCTGCTCCACGAATCCCAAGCTGAGGCAATCCAAAATTACCAAATATCAGTCCGTAATTAAAGAAAACATTGAGCATCATCGCGATAGTTCCGATAATCATTGGAACTACAGTACGTTGAATTGAGCGATACGCAAAGCTAAACATCATCGTTAGTACACCAGGTAGATATGAGAATAGTGCGATGCTTAAGTAAGTGACACTGCTGCTGATAACTACCGAATCTTTAATGTAAAATCCCATAAGTTGTGGGCCGAAAAAAAACGCCAATCCCATCCACAACACAGCCACAATCGATACCAGCATAATACCAAATCCAAAGGATTTCCTTTGGTTGACTTTATCGCCGGAGCCAAAGAACTGAGCCAGATAGATGGCAGCTCCGGTTGCGGCACCATAACCTATGGTCATCATCAGAATTTCAATCTGAGCGGCTGTACCAACGGCTGTAACCTGATTAATTCGCGCAACCATCATACTGTCCACAATTCCCATAGCACTGTTCAGCAGTTGCTGAATCGCCAATGGAACGGCTATAAATGTGGCCTTTTTATAAAAGTCCTTAGGACCAATATAACTTTTAAGTTTTAATGCATATGTGTTCATTAGAATTCAGGCTTATCAATTACAGTATGACAATGGCGACACCTAGCTTCATAACTTTCCTGTGCTCCCACAAGAATAATCGGATCAAGATAAGAAGCTGGCTTCTGATTCACTAAACGTTGGGTTCTTGTGGCAGGAGCGCCACACACCGTACATACAGCTGTCAGTTTTGTAACAAACTCTGCAGTAGTAATCAGTTCGGGCATAACACCAAATGGTTCTGCACGAAAATCAGTGTCAAGACCTGCAGCCATCACCCGTTTGCCGGCTCTTGCCAGCTTATCACAGACACCGATAACATCACGATCAAAGAACTGAACCTCATCTATCGCAATGACATCCACATCATCATTTACATAATCCAAAATATCTTTGGCACAACTCACCACAATACTTTCAACTGAGCTTCCTGAATGGGAGACTACCTTCGTATTGCTATAGCGATTATCAATCGCTGGCTTAAAAACCAAGATTTTCTTTTTGGCAAACTCCAAAACTTTAATACGACGGATAAGTTCTTCCGTCTTTCCTGCAAACATGCAGCCAGAGATAACTTCAAGATATCCTGGTCGATACTGATGATACATCATGTCTCTTCACCTCTTCATTATTTTACTTCATTTAGCGCAAAAAAATAAGGGTATGACCCTTATTTAATGCCGTATTTACGATTAAACTTCTCGACGCGACCTTGTGCTTGAGCAAAGCGTTGTCTTCCTGTATAAAATGGATGGCAATTTGAGCAGGTGTCAACACGAATTTCTTTATTTGTTGACCCGGATTCAAATTCGTTACCGCAAGATGTGCATGTAACCATCACTTTGTTATAGACAGGATGAATTCCTTGTTTCATAGTTCATCTCTCCTTCCGCCTTGGATGATTTTCACCCAAAGTAAGTGCGTACATAGTCTACCATAACCCAAATAAAAATGCAATGAAAATTAAATCATCTTAAACAATTACCCTCACCACTCATAAACAACCCTTACGCAGCACATTAAACTGTCTCAATCGTGCAATCCTTGCTTGCAATGAGATGAAAATGAAAGAGTATTCGATAAAATCCCAAAGATAAGATGGATGGTAAAACAAAGTAGAGTAATCCCATAGCCAACCAAACATTCAGACTTGTTCCCATCACCGATAGTGTTAATAAAGGACCTACCAGCCCGCTTGTTCCCATTCCTGCTCCTGCAGCCACATTTTCCATCTTGAAAACCATTGTCGCCAGTGGTCCGGTTATTGCGGATGCAAGTGTCGGTGGAAGCCAAATCCAAGGGTTTTTGATAATATTGCTGATTTGAAGCATGGAAGTTCCGAAAAACTGAGCTAGAAACATTCCAAACGAGTTTTCCTTGCGACTCATGATCGCAAAACCAACCATTTGAGCACAGCAACCTGCAGTGGCTGCACCTGCGGCTAACCCTGAGAGATTGAGCATTAAGGCAATCGCAGCTGATGAAATTGGCAAAGTAAGTATCATCCCCATGGATACAGAAACAAGTATTCCCATGATCAACGGTGAAGATTGTGTTGCAATCTCAATCCAATGACCTAAAGCAATCATCATCGTTCCAATAGCAGAACCACCGGTACTAGCCATCGCATAGCCACTCACCAATACAACCAGAGGAGTTAATAGAATATCCAATGGTGTCTTATTTGAAATCATTATGCCAAAAAGATACCCCGTAAGGGCAGAAAGATAGGCCCCTGCCGGTCCACCTGTCATCGCACCCAACTGCCCGACAATCATCATGGAAACAAACACCAGCAAAGGCGCTTTCCACTTATAACCCATAGCTACACCTATAGCACCCCCCATAAGGGATGAGGCAACATCCGCAATTTCCAGCATATGACTTGAAATTTCTGGGAGCAACTCAAACTGAATGAGCTGCTGAGCGGAGGTTTTAAGAATAAGCCCTATAATCAATGAGGCAAAAAGCCCCATGGCCATTGCCGATAACCCATCAAGAATATATTTTTTAAACCACGTTTGCTTTCCCATAACTTTCTCCCTTGAAAAAAGGAATTAACGAATTAATTCCTCTATCTGATTCTGAAACAAATCCATGCGATCTTCCGACTTATATGTCAGTTCACGGATTAAATCATACACCTGACACATAACCGTAAAATTCTGCAATAATCCTTTTAACTTACCTAACACTGCTTTTTCTTTAACATACAAACCATGCAAATCCACCCAGGCTTGTTCCACTTCGCCACTTTTCACTTTTTCACCGCACACTACAGGAAGTAGTACCTGCTCCTTTGCAATGATCGAATCTATAATCATTTCATATTTAAGAAATGTAGACTTAATGGAAGCTAGATCTTCATTGGCGATGGGTACATGCATAGGTTTTAGACCCGAAGCTATATTCACTTTAAGCTTTTTCATCGATTGATGAAACGTATCCTGAATATAGTCACATAGCTCTTCCTTTTTTAACGACTGTACTATAATTGACAATTGCTGATTGTTCATAACATTCACCTCTGCCATATTGTACTCAATTTCACTTAAGGATTCATGTTATATGATTATTCACGCCAAATTTTCGCCCCTAAATCCTTAAGTTTGCCATCCAAATCATCATATCCGCGATCAATATGGTATACATCATGGATTTCGGTTACACCATCCGCAATCAAACCAGCCACAACCAGACTTGCTCCACAACGTAAATCAGTTGCAGTCACAGTATCTCCATACAGTTTTGTTGGTCCAAAGGTGGTGGACTGAGCCGTAGACAGTTGAATATTCGCACCCATACGCTGTAACTCAACGCAATGTTTAAATCGCTCTGTATAAATGGTTTCCTTAACAATGGACGTTCCGGAAGCCTGAGTCAGAAGTGTTGTGAGGGGCTGTTGTAAATCCGTCGCAAACCCTGGATAAGGTAGTGTTTTTATGTCCACCGCCTTAAGTGTCTGACCACCACGAATAGTCACTCGATCGACTGAAATATCCATATCAACACCCATTTCTTGAAGTTTCGACAGAAGTGATTCCAAGTGCTGTGGAATGATATTTTCAACCGTCATTTCTTTCGCTGCTGCTGCTGCCAGAATAATGAACGTTCCCGCTTCAATACGATCCGGAATAATTTCGTGGAAGCACCCAGTCAACTCATCTACACCATCAATCGTAATCACATTCGTTCCTGTACCACGAATTTGAGCTCCCATTTTATTTAGCATCGTAGCAACATCAATAATTTCAGGCTCTTTCGCTGCATTCTCTATAATGGTACGTCCTTTGGCATAGACTGCGGCCATCATTATATTAATCGTAGCTCCCACCGAAGAGATGTCTAAAAAGATTTTTGTTCCAATCAATTCATCGGCTTTGATGTAATAACTACCGTGATTGTACTCAATTGTTGCTCCTAAAGCCTCAAACCCTTTCAGATGCAAGTCAATAGGTCTAGGACCCAAATAACATCCTCCAGGCATTTTCATGACGACTTCCTTATACTTTCCAAGAAGTGCTCCCATAAAGTAGTATGAAGCTCGAAGTTTGGTAACAGCCTGAGATTCCAAAGGTTTATTTTTCATATTCGTTGGATCAATCACAATATGATCTGCTGCTTTTTGAATTACTTCAACATCTAAATCCCGAAGCAACTCCGCAAGTGAGTCAACATCGGATATATTGGGAACACCAAGAATGGTCACTGGACCTGTCGATGCAAGTATTGCGGCAGGAATCAATGCTACTGTTGCATTTTTTGATCCACTGATTCTTACTTTACCATTAAGTTTTCTACCACCCTCAATTTTAATTACACTTGCCATAACCTACCTCATTTCATAAAGAGCACATCTTCTATGCTTGCTCTATTATACTAGATTTTTTCTAATTGCACAAAAAGATATGAGATTTCTACCCCCTTTTGATATAAAAAAAGACTATACCCATATAGAGCATAGTCAGAAATATCAATTAAGCTTTATTTACACTACCGAACATAATCATTTTTTCTTTGACTGTTGCAACGATCGCATCATAACCAGGTTTTAATACTTTGCGAGGATCAAATCCTTTACCAACAAGGTCTTTACCTTCTTCAATGTACTTACGTGTTGCTGCAGCGAAGACCAACTGGCATTCAGTGTTCACGTTAATCTTTGAAACACCCAATGAGATTGCCTTTTTAATCATCTCTTCAGGAATCCCTGTTCCACCATGAAGAACAAGTGGCATTTGACCAGTAATGTCCTGGATTTCTTTTAGAACATCAAAGTTTAAACCTTTCCAGTTTTCTGGATACTTACCATGAATGTTACCGATACCTGCCGCAAGCATATCAACACCTAAATCAGCGATGGTCTTACATTCTTGAGGATCCGCAACTTCACCAGCACCCACAACACCATCTTCTTCACCACCGATAGAACCAACTTCAGCTTCAACTGAAATATAACGGCTATGAGCAATTTTTACGATTGCACGAGTTTTCTCAATGTTTTCTTCAATTGGGAAGTGTGAACCATCAAACATTACCGATGAGAAACCTGCTTCCATACATCTGATTGCATGTTCGTAGCTTCCATGGTCCAAGTGCAACGCAACTGGAACTGTAATATTCAATTCTTCAAGCATACCATTAACCATACCTACGATGGTTTTATAACCACCCATGTATTTCCCCGCACCTTCGGAAACACCTAAGATAACTGGTGACTTCATTTCTTCTGCTGTCAATAATACTGCTTTTGTCCATTCTAGATTGTTAATGTTAAATTGACCTACCGCATAATTTTCTGCGCGAGCCTTATTTAACATATCTTTTGCTGATACTAATGCCATATTAACTTCCTCCTTTTATGTTTACACTTCTATTTTACTTCTTTTAACGAGAATTGAAAAGAGGCCTGCACAAATCCGTAAAATAAAGGATGAGGACGATTTGGTCTTGATTTGAACTCTGGGTGGAACTGACAACCCACAAACCAAGAATGATCCTTAATTTCCATAATCTCAACCAGACGTCCATCAGGACTTACTCCCGAGAAGACAATTCCCTTTTCAGCCATCAGTTCTCGGTACTTGTTATTAAACTCATAACGATGACGATGACGTTCCTGAATCATATCTTTTTGATAAACTCCAGCTGTCTTTGAATCGGGTTCAATGACACATGGCCAGTTACCTAAACGCAAAGTACCACCTAAGTTGGTTACGCCACTTTGATCCGGCATCAAATGGATGACTGGATCTGTTGTCTGTGCATCCCATTCAGAAGAGTTTGCCAAGGGTAGATTGCACACATTACGCGCATACTCAATTGCTGCGATTTGCATACCAAGACATATACCAAAATAAGGGATGTTATTTTCGCGTGCATAACGTGCTGCCGCAATTTTCCCTTCAATGCCTCGGCCACCAAAACCACCAGGAACAAGGATACCATCCATACCTTTAAGTTTTTCAACCATAGTTGCCGCATTCAATTCTTCAGAATTAATCCAATGAATATTAATTTTAGCCCCTAACGGATATCCCGCATGTTTTAAAGACTCAGCTACCGAAAGATACGCATCATGTAATTGAACATATTTACCTACAAGTGCAATATTTACTGTGTGAGTTAGGTTTTTTGCCATCTCAATCATAGCTTTCCATTCGGTCATATCTGCTGTAGGTAGATTAAGATTCAATTTATGCACTACATAATCATCAAATCCCTGTTGTTGAAAAGAAAGGGGTATTTCATAAATATTCTCAAAGTTTCTGGATTCAATAATCGCATGTTCACGCACATCACAGAAAAGCGCAATCTTTTTCTTCATATCTGCAGTTACAGGCTCATCCGAACGTGTAACAATGATGTTTGGTTTAATTCCAAGTGACATCAGTTCCTTAAAACTATGCTGCGTTGGTTTCGTTTTATACTCACCACTGGCAGGCACCTTAGGAATTAGCGTTGTATGAATAAAGAGAACGTCATCTCGTTCATAGTCCGAATGAACTTGGCGAGCAGCCTCCAAAAACGGCAAGGATTCGATATCCCCAACCGTTCCACCGATTTCAGTAATAATGACATCCGCACCGGATTCACGTGCTGCTTCATATACTTTCCCTTTGATTTCATCTGTAATGTGTGGAATCACTTGAACAGTCGCCCCTAGGTAATCACCACGACGTTCCTTCGTGATGACATTCATATACACACGCCCCGCAGTGATATTTGCGTTTTGCGTTAATTCTTCGTCAATAAAGCGCTCGTAATGTCCCAAATCCAAGTCTGTCTCTGCGCCATCCTTTGTCACAAAAACCTCACCATGCTGATACGGAGACATGGTTCCTGGATCGACATTGATGTATGGGTCGAATTTCTGCATAAAAACCTTTAAACCGCGATTTTTAAGTAATCGCCCCAAAGATGTTGCAATGATACCTTTTCCGATACCCGAAACAACGCCTCCGGTTACAAATATAAATTTTGCCATATAGTTACCTCATTCACAAAAATAAAAAGCGCCCCCTCAAATCAGGGGACACTCGGCCCTTTCTTATTCTAACAGAGAAAAGGTCCAACTTCAAGATTATCAGAAGGTTTCTTCTTCAATTTCCTCATCGTCGAAGTCATCTTCATATTCATCGTCATCACTGGATACATCATCCTCATCATCATCATCTCGTTCATTATCATCTTCGATAAGAATCGAACTCGTATCAAAATGTGTGTCCTTATACGTGTAATTCTTACGTAAATCCCATTTGTTATCTGGTAGCGCAGTAAAACGTGCGTCTAACATCAAGGCTGAATAAAATTGTGCAATCTTCGCTTCAGCTTGAGATTGAGAAAACCCCAATAATGTACATACTTCGGACCATAGCACTGAGAATGAAACCGCATTATGGGTTTTCATGTACTCATGTGCAATATCTGTCATCGATTTATTACTCATGTCTTTCCCCTCTTACATTCTTTCTAATGCTTCTACACCAATCAGATTAAGTGCATTGTGCAATGTGATTTGAACTGCCTGAACCAAAGCTAAACGTTGAGACGATAGTTCCGGTTCGTTTTTATCTAAAACATAGCACTCGTTATAAAAACTATGAAACAACTGTGCTAGTTTTTGAATATAGTTGCATACCTTATGCGGCTGTCTTGTCTTTGCTGCATCCGCTACTGTGGAAGGAAACTCATTGATTTGCTTCAAAAGTTCCATTTCTTTTGGATGATCAATCAAATCAAAGTGACTTGCCTGCTGAATTTCATCCTGACTTCGCAAGATTGAACACACCCGTGCATGTGCATATTGCGCATAATAAACAGGGTTCTCATTGGATTGCTTTGTGGCCATGTCCAAATCAAGATCCATTTGAGTGTCCGCCGCACGTGAGACAAAATAATATCGTATCGCATCCACACCTGCGTCCTCAATAAGATCCTTAAGTGCGATTGCTTTTCCTGTACGCTTGGAGAGTTTAAACTCTTCGCCATCTTTTATCATTCGGGCCATTTGAATAATATCTACTTCCAAATCTTCCGCAGGATAACCCAATGCCTGAATCGCGGCTTTCAATCGTGCGATGTACCCATGATGATCAGCCCCAAGAAAGTCAACCAGCTTACTGAATCCTCTATCCTTTTTGTCCAGATGATACGCAATATCCGGCATTAAATAAGTGTATAAACCATTGCCTCTTACTAATACCCGATCTTTATCATCGCCGAACTGAGTCGTTTTTAACCAGATTGCACCTTCTGACTCATAGGTCATCTTGTGATCATTCAGTGTTTGCAGTGCTTTTTCGACTAGTCCACGATCATAAATACTTTGCTCACTACTATAGACATCAAACTCAACCCGAAACAGTTTAAGATCCTGTTTTAACTTTTCAAGTTCCGCCTTTAGACCATATTCCTTAAAGAATGGTAGGTTGTCGGCTGGATCCTCTTTTGAAAATTGATCACCAAACTCCTCAATCATTGTTGCTGCTATCTCAATCAGATCTTTTCCGAAATAGCCGTCCTCAGGAAGTGATAAATCTACACCACACGCCTGATAGTAACGAGCCTGTAAGGACAATGCCATATTGTTAATCTGATTTCCTGCATCATTCACATAAAACTCTCGAGTGACGTCATAACCCGCAAACTTCATGATTCGGGTGACTGCGTCCCCAATAGCTGCTCCACGAGCATGACCAGGATGCAAATCCCCTGTTGGATTCGCTGAAACATATTCCACATTTACCTTAAGACCATTTCCAGCCTCACTACGTCCATAATCATCTTTTTCTGATAGAACTCTTGTGATAACTTCGGTCAATGTATCATTTTTCATAAAGAAATTGATGAATCCAGGTCCGGCAATTTCTGCTTTGTCCACCGAAGCGATGGAGAAATCAAGGCTTTCAACCAGCTGAGTTGCAATCATTCTTGGATTAGATTTGAGCATGCGAGTCAAACGCATCGCAACGTTGGTAGCATAGTCTCCAAAGCCGGCATCTTTTGGTAGCTCAATAACAACATCATCTAACTCAAGTTGTATATCAAATGTGTGTTTAACACCCGATAGAATCATCTGCTTCAAGTTCAGTTCAATTTGATTCATGGTGAACCTCCTTTATATCCCACATCATGATGATCCGATCAAATACCTGGTTATTGATACCGAGTTGATAGTCAATCACAATATGGTTATCCTCAATTTGACACACATCTGTTGTGACATCAAATTCATGCACCCCTAAGGATGTCTTCGATATAATCTGTGTAGGCATTTTAGCATTCCATGTACACTCTGTCATGACATCTGCTGTTCTCACACACGTTACAACCCCAGATTTAGCCTCAAGTTCAACTTTTGAATCCTCGAAACTACTCTCATGATAAACCAATTGAAATCCATCTTCCAAGCGGCTTAAATACGCTTTCCCAGAATGGATAATCGATACTTCGTCTTCGAGAAACGACTTCCTCGTTACATGTAAAATCACGGGTTGTAAATGTTTCATAAAATACCTTTTTCTTATAGAATTATATATAAACGTCACTCAATGTCAAGCAGTTTAAAAGGTTTATTCATAAAAAGGCAATAAATCGTCCCTGACTCGTTAGTACAGCGATTCAATTCACAAAATGAACACTTTTCACTACACTTTCAACATATTAACGCGATGTCACTTAAACTGATAAAATCATCCTTCCCTACATATCAAGCAATTCAAGCTCATATTGAATTCATCCTATAACCAAATACTTAAAATAAAAAGGAAATGGCCACTAACCATTTCCTTTCATACGATTCTCAATATCTTCAATACGTTTGATAATCCCCGACGATAAGTTTTTATATCCATCTTCAGTGACAAGAACATCATCCTCAATTCGAATGCCAAAACCATGTTCCTCTATATAAATGCCTGGTTCAACCGTAATGATCTGACCCGGAGCTAATACCATTTGTTCCACTTGGCCAACATCATGAACATCCAAACCGAGAAAATGTGAAACTCCATGATAATAATATCTTGAAACTTCGTGAGATTCCTTAATGAGTCCAAACTCTTTGAGTCGAGTCTGATATAAATCAATCACTTCATCATTTAACTGCTTTAATGTAACCCCAGGGCGAATCTTATCAAAAACTCTATCCATCGCTTCAAGAACGAGATTGTAATATTTCTTTTGCACATCAGTGAACTGACCGGACTTAGGAAATGTTCTCGAAATATCTGAATTGTAGTAATCTTTGCTTGCGCCCATATCACATAAAACCAATGAATCATCCTCGATCTTCTTATTATTTTTTACATAATGAAGAATCGTTGCGTCCTTCCCACTCGCTACAATCATATCAAAAGCTGGAGAAGCATCATGTTTCTTGAGGACATACTCAAATTCAGCTTGTAACTCATATTCGTACTTCGCAGTTTTTGTTGAGTCTAGCATACGCTCAAATGCATTCTTTGTTATATCAATCGCATTGATAATTGCATCAACCTCCGACTTATCTTTGCGAGTCCTCATTGAATTAATTCTGGCATTCATATTTTCAAAGCTCAATGTTGGATAAGACTGTTTCATCGATACTGTCCAAGCCTCATCGACACTTACACGATCAGTTTTGGCCAAGCGTTCAATATCCACATAAATTTTTCGAATTCCACTTCGTGTCAAATGCGATTGAATATAACCTTCAAGTGAAGACAGAGAAGAAATCGATGCAATCTCTGATTGCTCACTTGCTTTTGTCGAGGTTAGATAGGTTCCATTCCACTTTTGAAGCGTTAAATCGATATCACGAATAAAGAGTGTTTCGGATTGACGATGTGGAAGCTTTACGAGAATTAGAACTGCTTCCTGCTCATCAATATTCGTTAAATAATAAAAGTTGCGTTTAATTGAAAATGGATAATTTGCATCTGCTGAACGTCGGATTTCATTTCCGGCAAACTCTATGAATAAACTGAAATCATCCATAGCATCCAGTAATTGTTTTCTTCTTTGTTTTGTTATCATTTTAAACCTCACATTCCTTTGGGTAAAACATCTTGCGATCCTGCTTATTTTCACCATGAACAATCGCCTTAACAATTACAGACATTTCTGAAAGTTCCTTAACTTCACCGTTGTTGCGAAGGATCCAGATGAGTGAACTTTCTTTGCCTTGATAGGGCTGATATGGCTTTTGTCGCTGGGTATCAACCCAAAAATAATACGACGGATCAAATCCACATAACTCAATATTCTTTTTGACCTGTTGAATCTGCTCTTCGCTTTCAATGTCCTTGTACTCAAACAAATGACGATTCAGCAAGCGTTTAGCCAAATCACTTAAGATTGTATCCGGATGATGTGTAGCAAGCATAAATCCATAGAGACATGCGGCTTCATCCATATTTTGCACATCCTGATTTGTAACTTCTGAATTTTTTAGATACGGTTCAAACATCCGCAATGAATCTACACTTAACGGGCTCTGCTGATACATATCTTTAAGACGATGAAAAAACTGACTTAGCAACGCTTCAAAACTCCGTGATACCGGATGATAATATACCTGCCAATACATATGATATCTTGCCATTATGTAATCTTCAACGGTATGAATGCCACTTTCTTTAATCACGAGTCTTCGCTCTTTTACCCTCATGGTTCTTAGAACTCGTTCAAGATCAAACTGTCCATAACTTGTTCCTGTAAAATACGCATCGCGCAGAAGATAATCCATCCGATCCGCATCAAGTTGACCAGATATCATTTGTGTACAAAGTGGATTGTGATACCTATGTCCGATAATGTCTGCAACCGCATGTGGAAGATCCGGGTGCTCCTTCACTAAAATCTCATGAATGACACTATCACTTTTCAATAGCTGTTCTGTATAAAACTCATGATTCTTCGGACTAATCCATTCAAATGCATGAGAAAAGGGACCATGACCCAGATCATGCAGAAGACCCGCAAGCATGACAGCTAATTGATCAAACTCCGTTAACTGCTCTTTTAACCCTTTGACCTCATCAATCATGCGTCGAACAATCTCATAGACCCCCAACGAATGAGAGAATCTCGAATGTTCAGCCGTATGATAGACCATATAAGTTGGACCAAGTTGATGAATCCGACGTAAACGTTGAAATTCCGGAGCATTGATACTTGCCCATATAACATCATTATCCACATGAATATACTCGTGTATCGGATCTCTCATGACTTTTCGCTCATCCAGTCGTTTCATCAACTCACCTCCAAATTACATTAAACGATTTTTAACTTTATCCGGACCTAATAGAAATAGTGTACTCATTAAATCAGGTCCATGACACTGTCCACTGACAAGAACTCGAATACCCATAAACAATGGTTTCCCTTTAATTCCTGTTTCCTTTTTTACTACATTCATTGTTTCCTTTAGATTTTCAATCGACCAAACTTCCGGAAGATGATTTAGAAATGCTGATTTAACTACCGGAGTTGTTTCCCAAGTTAAGACTTCCTGTGCCTCATCGTCAAAACTGAGTGTCTCTTTGAAGAAAAGTTCAGATAACGAAACAATTTCATGACCATAGGATAGTTGATCATGATAGAGTGCCACAAGCTGATGAATCCATTGCTCACTATATCCGGACAGATCCACTTCTTTTGCCAGGTATGGAACGCTAAGTTCAATCACTTTTTCAATTGGTAATTCCTTGATGTATCGATTGTTGACCCAAGTCAGCTTTTGCTTATCGAACATCGAAGGTGATTTTGATAATCTTTTTTCATCAAAAACACGAATCAGCTCTTCTTTGCTGAAAATTTCCTGTTCTGTTTCTGGAGACCAACCAAGCAGAGCCATAAAGTTAAACATGGCTTCTGGAAGATATCCCAACTCTTTATACTGACTCATATATTGCATAATTGAATGATCACGCTTAGAAAGCTTCTTGCGCTGCTCATTCACAATCAAAGTCATATGTGCAAATTCAGGTGGTTGCCAACCAAACATCTCATACAGCATTAACTGCTTTGGGGTGTTTGACAAATGTTCTTCCCCTCTAAAGACATGAGTGATTGCCATAAGGTAATCATCTATTACCACCGCAAAGTTGTAAGTTGGTATCCCATTTGTTTTTACTAAAACCCAGTCTCCAATATCCTTAGACTCAAATTTTACCTCTCCACGAATCATATCTGTAAACGTATAGGTTGTTTCATCCGGAACACGAATTCGAATGGTAAAAGGTAATTCCGACTGTTCCTTCAATGCTTTCTCTTCGGATGACATGTGCAGACATTTCCGATTGTATCTTGTGGAAGCATGTCCTGCATCTATCTGCTTCTGATAATCCTCATCAAGCTCTTCTGATGTACAGTAGCACTTATAGGCATGCCCAGCTTCAATCAGCTGATTTGCATACTTCTGATAAAGATCCAAACGCTCCATCTGACGGTATGGTCCATAACCTTTAGGGTTGGATGGTGATTCATCTGGAGTAATACCTAACCAGTTCAGATAATACATCTGGGATTCTTCGCCACCTTTGACATTTCTTTCAATATCTGTGTCTTCAATACGTAAAACAAAGTCACCATCATAGTGCTTTGCAAACAAATAATTAAACAGAGCAGTTCTTGCATTTCCTATATGCAAATGACCTGTTGGGGATGGTGCATAACGCACACGTACTTTATTCATCTTGTTTCTTCCTCTCTAATAAGACAACTGCTTGGGCCATCACACCTTCCTGACGACCCACAAACCCCAGTTTTTCACCACGGGTTGCTTTTACATTGATTGCACTCACATCAACCTGACAAACGTTTGCCAGATTTTTACGCATCGACTCAATAAAAGGTGCCATTTTGGGCTTTTCAATCAGAATCAGACTATCACAGTTTCCTAACCGATATCCTCGCTCATTCATCAGACCAACCACATGACGCAAAAGTTCAATGGAAGATGCTCCTTTGTATTGTGGGTCCGTATCCGGAAAATGCTTTCCTAAATCACCTAAAGCCAAAGCACCTAAGATTGCTTCCGCAATCACATGAGTTAATGCATCCGCATCAGAGTGTCCGTCACAGCCTAATTCACTTTCAATTGTAACGCCACCCAAGACCAGGGGTCTATCCTTGACTAATGGATGGATATCCGTAGACTGTCCAATTCTCATAAATTCACCTCTTTTAACGGTTCAACGATATTATATCATTTCATTCATTTTTTCACATCAAAAAACCGATGCTAGCACCGGTCAATACGCAGATAAATGAACAATCTTCCCACAAAAACGTAAATACTCTGCGATTTGCTCAATCAGACGCCGTTTCATGGATAGTGATAAAGGCGAATAGGCTACCTGACTATGAGCTGGATTGTCAGCCAGCCCCACAATAAAATGAATTTCACTACATTCCTGCAGAAACAACTTAATCATTCGGGTTGCTCCATCTGTCGCCTTACTTTCAAGAAGCACCTCTTTCTTGCTTTCATCTTTAACAACTTCAGAAAGCAAATCCTTTACCCTCCCCAGTGTTAAAACACCTTCACTGACAAGATCGATGCCTCGAATAAATGCAGTGGGTGGTAAGTCGTTATTGAAATGAAGCTCCCCACTCATTTCAATCGGTGTTTGGGTGATACGAGAGACAATTTGAGCTGTGGTCCCCCCACATACGATTTTTTTGCCACTTGCACCAAGCAACTGATAGACAATTTCTTTATCCATTTCCTGCTCGCTTGGTGGTCCAACCATAACCACCGATTTCGTTCGCTTAAGAACATGAACCACACACACTGTTGAATCATCCATTGGCTGATTCTGGTATAAGTCATTGACGACATAGAGCAAGTTACGTGCTGTGTCCTTAGCTCGATCCCTCGGTTTAGACGTTGCTAGGATATGGTTTACTATGTCTTTTCGCTCAAAACCGAAGTTAAGTATGGTTCCAAGCCCAGCATGTAAAATACCATCCGAAATCATCACAATCTGATCGCCCACACAAACATGAAATCTTGATTCTACAATTTTACGACCTCGGATTTCTCTTACCCGCCGATCAACCAAACATTCACGCTGGTTTCGAAGAATGATTGTCTTCGGATTGTCAAACTCTACCAGAATAGCCTCCCCATGGTCAAAGAGCTGAAAAGCGGTAAATGTACTATATGCTACCTGACGAATCTGACAAGTTGGAAGTGTCGCGCTCACAGTATCAATAGCTTCTGCCAACTCACAGCCTTCAACTAAAAGTGTGGACAAAATGGTGCTCGTAAGTGTCGCAAGTATATTCGCTTTCACTCCACTACCTAATCCATCCGCAAGAACAACGACGGTACTGTTATCAGTATAACTTATGACTACCCGATCCCCACACAGCTCTTCCTGGTGTTTGTAAAGAGATTCGTAATGTACATCTGCAGTTACTTTCACAATAACTCATCCTCGACACTTTTCTTTAATTTTAATAAAGCAATTTTACTTTTTGCGGTTGTTTCTCCAAGTAGACTCGCAATCTCCTGAACTGTCTGCATCTGTTCATCAATCACCTTTTGAGTTACTTCCATAACGGAGGCTCGGTATTGCTTAATCATTTTTTCTTTATTAAACTTCTCTGTTAAATCCATTAATATGATTAATATAAACTTCTTTTGACCAATCGGAATGCACGCATGATCAAATGTCTTTTCATAGTCCGCATATTCTTTGATAAAGTAACGAACTTCCTGAAGGTCACTCAAGGCTTCATTCATCTCTTCAGAAGGTAATAAAGCATCGATCGGCCAACTCTTCACTGGATAGTTTGAGCATTTAAGATATCTTTTTGCGGCCGGGTTAATTTCAACAATGTGCTTTGATTCATCCAACACAATAATTCCATTGGGTGTATACTCAATAATCTGATTTGAAATGGATTGAGCCTGTTCAAGCGCAAACGGTAAGCATAATTGAGGATCCGCCTTATGTTCGAGTACAGCTATCGCTTTTTCTTTACATGTATGATAACCGCAGGCACCACAGTTTAACTCTTTAGCTTCCTCATCTTTTCCCAAAGATAGAAGAATACGCTTGATTTCGGATGGATGATGAGACTGAATCATTAATGGGGTTGGATGATATGTATCTTCAATGTGTCGCAGAGATTTAAAATGAAAGAAATGTTTATCTTTCTGATGTGTGACCAATATCTGCTGCGCTTTCCACTTTGCACTTTTATTATGTTGAAGAAGTGGTCCATTAAGGCATGATCCAACACAGGCTGACATTTCAATGAATACATTTTCAATCTGATGGTTAATAATCGCTTCACAACAGTCCATAACTGAGTCTATGCCATCCACAGCCATCGTCTGATAATTACCTGTATGATTCATCATAGTTGACAAAATGCCACTGGTCATCGGGTAACTTCGAGC
>DOKQ01000077.1 GCA_003510215.1 Erysipelotrichaceae bacterium | reverse complement strand
GACATCGCGACGATGCTAGCAAACTATTGTCGTGCAGAAGGATATAGTACATTCATTGCTCATGACGGACAGGAAGCATTGGATCTTTTTGCGCGTGTTAATCCGGACATGATACTTTTGGATGTGATGATGCCTAAGTTGGATGGATATACAGTGTGTTCAAAAATTCGTAAGGAGTCAACCGTACCGATTGTTATGATAACTGCCCGGAGTGAGGATGCAGATAAAATACTTGGACTTGATATTGGGGCAGATGACTATGTGGTTAAGCCGTTTTCCATGAAAGAGGTGATGGCACGAATCCGGTCGATTTTTAGAAGAATCGATGCTATTCATACAAGACCGATTGTGCTATCTGAGTTAATCGTCGATCCAACGGATATGTCCGTGAGTATCTTCGCAACTCGAATTGATGTAACCAAGAAGGAATATGATCTGATGTATCAGTTGGCTAGCTATCCCAATCATGTTTTCACTCGAGCTGCATTATTGGAAGCATGTTGGGGGATGGACTATCAGGGAGAAGATCGAACCGTTGATGCACACATTAAGCGATTAAGAAGTAAACTGGATCAGATTGAGCATCCATCGTTTGATATCAAAACGATTTGGGGTGTTGGGTATAAATTGGAGGTAACTCATGAAACAAGGAAGCATAACCAATAGATTTCGATGGTACATTTTGATACCTTTACTTTCATTTGCGATACTCCTTAGTTTTATGTTTTTTGTCCTCTTTAAAAACTATGCGACAGAATATCAGCAAAACCAACTGATATCCCAGGCACAGAATATTTCAGAAGCTTTGTCCTCAACGAGCACACATATGAGTATGGGTGGCATGGGTATGTATCTGCGGTTTCTGTATCAATCCATGGAAGAGGAAGTTTGGGTTGTGGATAAGGATTTTCAGATACTTACTCGAGGTCGTGGGGCCATCTCATACCAACAACTGCCAGAAGAAGCTAAGCAACTCGTTACGGAGGTGTTTGAAGGCAAATCTTCTATCAATGAAGGGTTCAATCTATATCTTGATGATGAGTCGATTACGGTTGGAACACCGCTGTATGTTTCATCACAGATTGTAGGTGTTGTACTGGTTCATACAAAAGTGGAAAACGTAGATACTTGGGTGAATCAGGGATTGATTTATCTTATGATTAGCCTTTTGATCGGAATGAGCATTTCATTTGTGGCCGCGTGGTTACTATCCAAAAGATTCACAAAACCGCTGATTGAAATGAGTCAGATGACAAGTCAGATTGCTTCAGGAAAGACGGATGTTACTGTCAATTATCGCTATGAAGATGAGCTTGGTACCTTAGCACAATCACTCAATCATATGGCTTTACAATTAAAACAGGCATCCCATCAGCGTTTCGAGATGGAACGTTTGAGGAAAAACTTTATTGCG
The DNA here is from genome assembly GCA_003510215.1 of Erysipelotrichaceae bacterium. Classification (GTDB taxonomy): domain Bacteria; phylum Bacillota_I; class Bacilli_A; order Erysipelotrichales; family Erysipelotrichaceae; genus UBA2227. The sequence goes on along the minus strand of DOKQ01000077.1, from coordinate 5,023 downwards.
TCGGTTTCTCATGAACTTAAAACACCTGTCACCGTCTTGAGTGGAGCGATTGAATCCTTGATGGATCGAATGGTGGAAACCGAGGATATCGACAGTTATTATGAGAAAATGCAACGAAATGTGTTTGTTTTGAAGCGGCTTATTTCGGATCTGCTTGAACTGACCCGATTGGATAGCCCGGATTTTACATTTGAAAAGCAAAGAGTTGATACTTATAAAATCATGGAACATTGCCTGTTTAATGCACAGTTTTCAGGAGCCGAAAAGAAGATTCACTGGCATGTGGATGTGAAGTCTCTGCCAAAAATCCTTGGGGATGAAGATCGTCTGACCCAACTTTTTACCATTTTATTGGACAATGCAATTCAATATTCTTATCCGGACAAAGTCATTTCAGTGATATATCGGCCTGAGGAAAGACAGCTTCTTTTTGAAGATGAAGGCGAGGGTATCGATGAACATGACTTACCCCATATATTTGATCAGTTCTACAAAGGTAAAAGTGAGCAGGGACGAGGTAGTGGTTTAGGATTGGCTTTAGCATCAAAAATCGCAAAGGTTCATGATTTAGATTTGCGCATCGAAAGTGAAAAAGGTGTATATACTCGAGTCATCGTGCAATTTGGAGGGAACTCATGAATTTTTATAGTCTATTATCAGCTTATTATTCACTTGTATTTCCATTGCCACAAACCACGAAACAGTTTCTTCAGAAGCAGTTTCCGAATCAGCGTCTTCGAGCTCTGGATATAGGTTGTGGTATTGGCGATACAGGCAACTTTCTAGCTGATTCATTTCAGTATGTTCAAGGCATCGATGTCAGTGAATCTATGGTGGAGTTGGCAAAACATCGAAAAGTTATCAACTCAGATTACTATGTGGTAGATATGCGTGATTTAGCTTTGTTCGCCCAACCGCAGACATATGATCTTGTGACCTGTATGGGAAATACACTAGTCCATGTTCCACAAGATGAAGTGTTGAAAGTGCTTGTGAATGTACGGGAAATACTGCAACTGGGTGGGCGTTTTGTCATTCAAATTTTAAACTATGATCGTATACTGGATCAGAAAATAACAGAACTGCCTCTTATCAATCATCCGGAGGTTGAGTTTAAACGCAGCTATCCGTTGGAGAATTTGAGTGAGCATAGTGTCATGTTTGTATCAGATATCACGGATAAAAAGACAAAGCAAAAGTATACGAGTAGCACGACATTGTTCCCGATACGAAAAGAAAAGCTTCTTCAGCTAGTTGAAGAAGCAGGACTTGAGGTGGATGGTGTTTATGGCTCATTTGATATGCAAACAACTCAGATTCAGAGTTTTGCCCTTATTCTAACGGGGAGTCGATTGAAATAATCTTGTCGGGTTGTTCCATAAGATGTTGAAAATAGAGGAGTGCCCTGGAAAGTAAGTAGCCATCCGCGATTCTTTCATCCACACTAAAGGTACATTCGACGGTCTGATTCGTCTTGTTTACCTTTCCAAGAACAACAAAAACAGAAATGGTTCCCCATCGGTACAAATGGTGAAATGGGGCAGCCAAATCAATACTTCCCAAGTTCGCAAACATCACGGAAGCATGTAACGGATCATCTTGTGCGATGCTCTTTGGAAGTAGATTGGTGTGATTGAGAAATGTTGCGACAGCCAGGATCCATTGAATGATCCAATGTGGAAGTTTACCAAAGAATTCGATGAGTTTGTCCGCATTTGCGGATTCATCCGATTGCTTGAGGGCGAAAATCACGGTTTTCATTTGCTCATTCAGTTCAAATATGGTTGTATCCGGATTTATTTCTTCCTTGACGACGATTGATTTTCCTTCTGTAGTTAGTCTTTGCTTGATCACAGTAGAAATTGCCATATGATTTCGTGCGTAAAGGCGATGATTCATGACAAACCGATTCATTTCCGGATACTTTTTCATGGTTTTTACCATACACATGATTGTATAAGTGAATAGAGATAGGTTATAATCTTTGAGTGCTGGATGTGTCTTTGATAAATCCAGTATCAATCGATGATAAACCGTGGCTTCAACACGGTCACTAATAAAATGTGCTTCCATTTTTTGGTATGGTGATAGCAATATCTCATCGCCATCCCAGCGTTTCTTTCCTTTTTTCATAGTATTTCCTCTTTGTTTCATTATATCCAAGGGATAGAAATCAATCAATGAGAATGTGTATCTTTTGCGTTTTTGAAATGGTTTTGTTAAAGTGTATCCTAGGAGGGATGTTTGTGGCTGTAAGTTGTCAACAGTGTGAATTTTGCAACCATCATTCGTGCATGCATCGTGTGCCGATTTTTTCGTCATTAACAAATGAAGAAATGAAACAGGTGCAACAGATTATTGTCCACCGCTATTATAAAAAGGGTGAGTACATACTATCTCCGCTTAAACCGATGCATTGTCTTTTTATACTGAATGAGGGTAAAGTTAAGGTTGTCCGGGTAAATCAGTCCGGTAAAGAGCAGATTCTTTACTTGCTTTCAATCGGAGACTTTTTTGGTGAAACAGCCCTGTTCACCGGAATACCATCGGATATCGTTGTAGAAGCACTGGAAGACACGCGACTTTGCACGATTAGTAAGGCGCAATTTTCAGCGTTATTAAAGCAATTGCCTGATATTGCGTTAAAAGTGTGTGAAGAACTGACACATCGACTTCATCGAATGGAAACGATGGTAGAAAGTTTAGGGTCCAAACCCGTAGATGAACGAATGGACGATCTGCTGAAAGAGTTTTCGAAGAAGTATGGAAAATATACATCTGAAGGAATCCTGATTCAACTGCCGTTAAGTCGGGAAGAACTGGCGAATTATCTGGGGTTGACCCGAGAGACCGTCAGTAGAAAATTGGCTAAACTTCAGAATGAAGGTGTCCTAAAATTAATGGGACATAAACAAATCTTACTTATCCATAGAAAAAAGTGACTTTTTGTGAGTATGGTCACTTTTTTTATTTATATTTAAGATATAATATCTATGTTAGGATGTGGTAACTTTGAAAGTCATAGATAAAAAAGATACGATTTATCAGATAAGCAAAAAGTACCCTGAGATTGTTGAGGTGCTGAAGGAAGTTGGCTTTACACAAATTAGTGAACCACAGATGATAGCTACCGTCGGACGATTCATGACGATTGAAAAAGGTTGTCAAATGCGAGGGTTTTCGCTAGAAGAAGTTATCGAAAAATTAGAGAAAGCTGGATACAGCTGGGAGGATATACATGAGTGAATTTATCAATAACCGTCAGGAAAAACTGAAGGAATTAATTCTAAAGTTGCACGATGGGGCTAATGAAGAGGAAGTAAAAAAGGAGTTTAAAGAGCATTTTGAAAGTGTTACGACGAAAGAAATTTCGGAAATGGAGCGTAATCTAGTTCAGGAAGGGATGGCGCCGGAAGAAATCCAACGACTATGCAATGTTCATGCTTCATTGTTTGAAGGGTCCATCGAAGAAATCCATCGGACTTCCAAGTCTGAGCATACCCCTGGTCATCCGGTATACACGTTTCGCTTGGAAAACGTTAAAATCAAGAAATTGGTAGAACGAACGATTTTGCCATTGTGTGAAACATCGCCTCTTTCACGGGATGAGCTGCTGGGTGCTGTTGGTCAACTGATGGAAATTGATGCCCACTATGCACGTAAAGAAAATGCGTTGTTTCCTTATATGGAAAAACATGGAATTACAGCTCCGCCGAAAGTTATGTGGGGTGTCGATGATGAAATCCGATCAGACATTAAGGTAGTCTTGCGAAATGCCCGTTCTTTTGACGATGATCAGTTAGTTGAAGCAGTGAAGAAAGCAGTCAAGGGTGTCATGGATATGATTAGTAAAGAAGAGAATATTCTTTTCCCAATGGTGCTTGACACACTCACCGAAAGCGAATGGGCTACCATCAGTTCCGTTTCCAAGGAATTTGAAACATCCTGGGCAATGAATCAGCCATCCTATTTACCGCAGCTGGTTCAACACGAAACCGTTGATGAAACCATTTCTGATGGAGTTGTTAAAATGACAGCTGGATTTTTGACTCCAGAAGAAATTAATGGTATTTTCAATACAGTTCCATTTGATATGACTTTTGTGGGCGCTGATGACAAGGTGAAGTTCTTTACTCAAGGAAAAGAGCGCATTTTCTCACGACCTATGTCCATTATCAATCGTGAGGTAAAAAACTGCCATCCACCACAAAGTGTACATGTGGTTGAAAAAATTGTTGAAGATCTACGGAGTGGGAAAAAGGAGCATGAAGATTTCTGGATTTCAATGCGTGGAATGTTTGTTCATATTCGTTATTATGCAGTTCGCAATGAAAAGGGCGAATTCTTGGGAACACTTGAAGTCACTCAGGATGTTCAGCCAATTCGAGAATTGGAAGGCGAGAAACGATTAATGTCAGAATAAAGGCTACCAAGCCTTTTTTTCTAGCAGTTTTAATGATTAGTGTTAAAATAGAGGAAAGGATGGTGATCTTGTGAATCAGCAACAAATTCTTAGTGAAAAGATCAAGATAGGCATTTCTCTTTGCTGTATTGGCGCACCGGTTAGATATAATCAACTGGGATGGGATATGATTGGTCATCTTGGACGAGAAAAAGGGGACTACATCTTTTTTCCTGTCTGTCCCGAATGTATGGCTGGATTTGGAGTTCCGCGAGATGCCATACGACTCTCAGGAGGCACCGGTGAGGATGTGTTGAAGGGTCAAGCCAAAGTTGTAAGTGGGAAAAAAGAGATCACAAAACAACTGGTGGATGGCAGTCGGGTTTGCCTGGATGTACTTAAGAAAAATGATGTCAAAGTGTTTGTATATAAAGAAGGATCGCCTTCCTGTGGTGTCTATCGAACGACACTCAGAAATCAGAGTCGTGGAAAACCGCCGGGGGTATTTGGGGCGATGGTTCTTGAGGAAGGGATGTTTCTAATTCCTGCCGACGATCTTCAAAGTCCTATAAAATGGTGGGATTGGCGAAGAAGAATGTTTGCCTGGGTTTGGTTGAGTGA
>DOKQ01000079.1 GCA_003510215.1 Erysipelotrichaceae bacterium | reverse complement strand
ACAGCCCCTTCAGGTACGTGAATATGAATATCATGAGATTCAAAGAATTTTGGTTCAATCTCAAATGTTTTTGCATGACTCTTTACAAAGCCATAAGCAATTTCGGCGGATTCTTTCATCACATCCCCAAGTTTCCCTGTAAGGATAAGACGACCTTTACCTTCAAAGGTTGTCACTTCAACAGGAAGTACATCGCCACCAAAGGAAGTATATGCCAAACCAGTAACCACACCGACCTGATTTCCTGCCTCTTTTTTACCGAACTCATAGATTTCCTTACCCAACCATTCCTGGATGAGTTTTTCAGTTATCTTAATTGATTTTTTGCCATCCTTTAAAATGGCCAAAACACTCTTGCGACATAGAGAAGCGATAACACGTTCCAATTGTCTCACACCCGCTTCTCGGGTATAGTGGCGAATCAGATACAGAAGCTCCTCATCCGCAATTTTCATTTGCTTCGCTTTAAGACCATTGGCCTCAGTTTGCTTTAAAATTAGATGATTCTTCGCAATATTCATCTTTTCTTCCTCAGTATAGGAAGACAGTTGAATAATTTCCAAACGGTCTCTTAAAGCAACCGGAATATTTTCCAGGTAGTTAGCGGTTGCAATAAACATGACTTTGGACAAATCATACGGTTCTTCCAGATAGTGATCGGAGAACAGGCTGTTTTGCTCAGGGTCAAGAACTTCAAGCATCGCACTTGATGGATCGCCTTTGTAATCTGAAGCCATCTTATCGATTTCATCAATTAAGAACAACGGATTGACCACGCCTGCCTTTTTCATACCTTGAATCACACGACCAGGCATAGATCCAAGATAGGTACGACGGTGACCACGGATTTCCGCTTCATCGCGGACACCACCTAGAGATGCCTTGATAAACTTACGTTCTAGTGCACTGGCAATGGACTTAGCCAGGGATGTTTTACCGACACCTGGAGGCCCTACAAGGCACAGAATCGGTGCATTCAGTGATTTCGTCATATTTTTAACTGCCAGATACTCCATAATGCGATCTTTAACCTTTTCAAGTCCAAAGTGATCCGAATCTAAAACAGCACGAACAGCTTTAAGATCTTCATTGTCATTAGTTTCCTGCCACCAAGGTGTTTTCAACAACCAGTCAAGGTAGGTACGGATGACTCCGGATTCCCCTGATGCCTGTGGCAACATTTCGTAGCGGGATAATTCTTCCAACGCCTTTTGCTTAATGTTATCAGGATAAGGATTTTCCTCAATGATGCGACGAATTTCCTCCGCATCATCATCGCGTGGAGCCACATCCCCAAGTTCTTCCTTGATTGCACGTAGTTTTTCACGCAGATAATATTCGCGTTGGTTGTCTTCAATTCGTTCCTTTACTTTTTCATTGATATCCTGTTCAATCGTCGAAAGTTCTTTCTCCGTTTGAAGTTCTTCAATAATCGTTAATAAACGTTTGTTTACATCCAGTGTTTCAAGCAACGCTTGTTTCTTGGATAGTGGCAATGGGAAAAACTGGGCAAACTGATCAGCCAGCTGGACCGCAGAAACTCCTTTGGTCAATTGGTTAATCATTTCCGTTGGGAAACTCAAGTTCGACGCAGCCACATTTTCCAACTCTTTGGCGATGCGACGAATCAGTGCCATTTCTTCCATGGCATCGCCAGTCACATCTTCCTGAGGCAGAATGGTCGCAAAGAACATACGGTCATCTTCCGTCATGCGTTCGAGTTTAGCCCGTTGCATTCCTGTAAATGTTACTCGCAAAAATCCTTCCTTACGTTTAATATTCTTGATTCGGCATAAGGTTCCGAATGTAAATAAATCTTCTTCATGTGGTTCATCCACAAGGATATCCTTCTGACTTACCAGCCACACATGGCCGTTAAAATAAGTATTGGATTCCTCCACAGCGTTCACACTTTTTTCACGACCGACTTCGATCATGATGTCCTGATTCGGGAATACCACGATACCACGGGTACATATCACCGGAACGCTAACTTCAATTTTTTCGTTTTCCATAACGACCCTCCTTTAGGTGGTAAAAAAGACGCAGAGCGTCTTATTGAACTGATTCTTTGATGAAATCGAAGGCTTTCTTCAAGCGAAGGTCATAAGCGATGGATTCTGGTGCAACCAGTTCTTTCACTTTTGCTACTTCAAGGTTATACGCTGTCGCGATTTGAGCAAATTCTGCCTCAATCTCTTCTTCGTTCGCATCTAAATTCTCAGCTTTAGCAACCGCATTTAATACTAAACGTACTTTTACTTTGCTTTCAGCATCTTTACTAATTTGTTCCTTCAAGAACGCTTCATCTTGTCCTGTTACTTGAGCATACAGTTCCATGGTGAAGCCTTGAGACTGAAGACGACGTTTGAAATCTTCAAACATGGCTTCGGTTTCTTCATCAATCATCACTTGAGGAATTTCTACTGAAGAAGCTTCCACAACTTTGCCTAAGACTTCGTTGTCAAATGCATCTTCCACCTGATGTTCTTTTTCATGTGTTAACTCATGAGTCACTTTTTCCTTCAGCTGCTCAAGTGTTTCAACACCTTCCTGATTCAAATCCTTAACAAACTCATCATTCAATTCAGGTAGCTGACGTGTTTTGATTTCATGAACTTTTACTTTGAAAGTTACAGGTTGTCCTGCAAGATGCTCAGCCTGATAGCTTTCAGGGAATGTAACGTTAACATCTTTTTCTTCCCCGGTAGCCAAACCGACAAGTGCTTCTTCAAAACCTGGAATAAAGCTATTGGATCCGATTTCCAGTGGATGATTTTCACCTTTACCACCTTCAAACGATTCGCCATCTTTAAATCCTTCGAAATCAATAACAGCTGTATCACCAACTTCAACGGTTCCTTCTTCTTTAACTAACAGTTCCGCATATTCCTCACGCATTTTATTTAAACGTTCACTCACTTCATCTTCATCGACAGTTACATATCCTTTCGTAACTTCAAGTCCTTTATATTGACCCAAAGTGACTTCTGGATTGACAGTAACTAGGAATATCAGCGTTGCGGCTTCAGCAGTTAAGGTTTCCAAATCCAGTGTTGGACGAGCAATTGGAGTAACATCCTGATCTTGAAGACCAAATGTGTAAGCATCGTTTGCAACGATATCCACAGCTTCCATTAAGATGCTTTGTTCACGGATTTGCTTTTTGACCAAGGCCTTTGGTGCAGATCCTTTGCGGAAGCCATCAATTTCCACATTCTTCGCAAGTTTTTCAAACGCTTTTTCCTGCGCATTTACCCAAGCGTCACCACTGACGGTAACTTTTAATTCTCCAGTTGATTTTTCTTTTAGACTCCAAGTTGCTTTCATAGTTTCCTCCATTAATTTTTTTAGCATGTACATTATACCATAATTGTTAGCACTGTCAACTAATGAGTGCTAACATCGGGTATCGATTCGATGTTCCAACATCTTTGCTCCTCTATTTTATGTTGTTTCGCAAAGCTTTGCCACTGTTTTACATCCCCAAATGCCTCTAACACTGTTTTAAAGACAGAAGCCGCCAGATACAGGCTTTCTTCCTCACTATAGGAAAGTGGAAGTTGAAGCGTACAGTCCTGCAATAAAAGCTGTTTGCAAAGAGCAAGCATCGATGGATTGTCATTTTCCAGCCAATCATCCAGATATCTTATGGCACCCAGATAGCCATCGGATTCAGTAGGTATTTCTATATAGATAGGAACAAACTCAAACATCAATCCCTGATCATCCACCAGTTGCATGGTCTCTGTGATTTGTTGAGAAGCGAGAAGTTCAATCATCAGAGCTTTTCTCCAATAAATCACCGATGCATCCAACAGAAAGGTCTGAATGTCATCCACATAGTTTCGAAGATTGCTTGTGGACAACTGATGCATGGCCATAAGAGTGTGTGTATCATCCTGATAAAGCATCCGTATCAAATCCTTCGAGTCCATTACAACTTTTTTGCTTTGATGCAACTCACTTCGAAGATGACTTCGAAGATCAAGTAGTTCTTTCTCCAACTCCACGGGCACATACGGCATACTTAACTCTTTTTCAATCAGTGCCAGTGCCAAAGATGGATTCTTTTTTTCGATATACTCATGGATCTCACTTAGAATTTCTTGAACATAACTTATCATACCATCGATTCCTCCGCGTACAGTTTATCATAAATTCTGATTCAACGGGGATTTTACAATCAAAAAAATCGGGAGTTCCCGATTAAATTGTACGATTATATATTAGTTTGACAGACTCCCTGTTTTTGATGATAATCATGAAAAAGGCAACCATTCCACCCATGCTCATAAACAAAGCAATCCAGGCAAACGGAAAGAACTCACCCAAGGTTCCTGCGAGTAATCGACCAATGATGGATCCAAGTGCCGTCATGATGTGATAAATACCATTGACTCGACCACGCTTTGCGGATGGAACATAACTCTGTACGGAAGACATCCGTATATTAAAGGAGTTAATGGATAACAGTCCCACTAAGACCTGAGCCACAATCATCATCGGATAACCTAGAAACAGAAGCACTCCATTGATGATACTCAAGGAGAAATAGACAAAGGCCGCGATGTTAAATCGAACATGGGATGGAATCTTGATGAAATAATGCATCACACCCCCAAACAATCGCCCTCCGGTCGCAAATGAAATAAGCAGTGCATATTGAGTCACGGTCCATACTGGATGATTCTCAAAGAACGGATAGAGCAATACGTTGACGCCTTCACCAGCCATAAGTAAAAAGAAGAAGAAAACAAAGATAGCCCAGATGCCACGCTCTTCTTTCAGGTAGGATATCCCCTCTTTGACCATAACAATAAAGGACTGAGGATTGTCTTTGTGGGTTTTAACCTGACTTTCATCGACTCGAATACGCATTTCAAACAAAGAAGCAATGGATAGCAGGACCCCTTCAATCAGAAAGATGGCTGAAACACCATAGCGATCAAAGATGATGGCAGCAACGGGTAATACCAGCGTATTGACCGTAGGATAGATCAGTGAACTGATGGAATAACCTTTTTGAAGCATGCCTTCGGGAATAAGTTCCGGAAACAGACTTTCATAGGCAATCCCATAAATAACGCCATTGGTACTAATGAGAACCCCAAGGAGCATAAATGGAATATAGGAAAAGTAACCATCTCTTGTAAAGTAAGCTACCGCAAGAAAAAGTGCTGCCATACACATGTCGGAGATTACGATGATATTCTTTCGTGAGAACTTATCAATGTAAGGTCCAATCATGAGTGGCAACACAATGTTTGGAATCATTATGACTGCCGAGAAGATCGCTGATAACAGGGTTGACGATGTTTCGTTATAAATAAGAACGGTTAACGCGAAATTAAGTCCGACTCCCCCAATGGCTGAAATAATCGTTCCAATGGTAATCGTCGTATAATTCCGCGTCCATAACGTGTGACTCTTCATTAGTCCACAAACACTTTGACGCTATCTCCGTCCGCGCTTTCCACATTGACAATTTCTCCAGTCGCACCTTCTTCGATGGCCTGCATAATCATATCGATGTCCAAACCTTTCATATCGAGTGGCTGACCATTGACATTGAACTGATTGGACAGATTAACCCCGGCTTTGATAAGAGAAATCGGCACATTGACCCGTACCTTATCGCCATCGGCACTATCCACAGTGACTCGTAACATTTTCTTTGGATTTGGAGTCATCTGCGATGGCTTTGGAACGATGGAGGCTGGCGCAGTGGTTGCATGCAGAGCCTCAAGCAGTTTAATGCCCTCTTCAACCGAAATGACACCTTCTTTGACTAGTTTTAAAATTTGTTCCTTTGAGCTCATAATACCCTCCTATTTGCCTAGCAGCTTAAGTGCTTGATCCACAGACATTTCACCTGTCTTGATTTTTTCCAGAATCGCTTCTTCATCCACTTTTGGTTTGGTCTCAAATCCCATTTTAGTAATAATGGATTCAAGATTCTTCTTCACGGTTGGATAGGACATGTCAAATTCACGTTCCATCTCCTTGATATTTCCTTGAACCTTGACAAAGGTCTCGACGAACAGTAAATCTTCCTTGTTCAGATAACTGAAGCGGGACAAAGCAAATTCACCGGTAATTTCTGTATTGCAATGATGACAAGACAATCGTGTAGCTAATAAAGGTCCCTGACAGACCGGGCAAGTCCCAAATACTTCTTTTTTCATAATTTCCCTTCTTTCTATCGAATATCAATGAGCACATAGGCATCATCTGAAGTCACTTCCACAAGTGTGAAAGGTTCATATCCTTTTAACTCTTTTAATATCTCTTTAACTGTGCGGATAATGGTCGACTTATTTTCACGTAAGTACTGTTGTGTTTCTTCATCCATCGATTTGATGAATTTGCTGGACCACAACCCGATGCGTATAAAGGTCATAATCACCCCGAAGCTAACAGAAGGGAGATTAATGTTTGAGTCATCGGACTGGATCTTGATTTTGACTTTGCTTGCCATATCATCACCTCACTTATATTTTAACTCATACTTAATTATTGTCAAGTTAAAATTAATATTTACAATATTTTTATTAATTATATTATGTTTTTATCAAGATCAAACCTTAATCCAGTCCAATATTTGGGTTAAAACCAGATCTACTTCCCGAGGGTTGAGACGTTGTTTTTCGTTTAAATCCAAAAACAGCTCAATGGACCAGTCATTTCGACTCATTTGCTTAAACAGCCATTTCTTTGCCTGAATATACCCAAACACATGGGATGACAACGCATGCACAAGCAAGACCCCAACCGCTTTATCCCCTTGAGGGCGAAGTCCTTTTAACCACTGTTTCATGTTTTGGCTCAGTGCAAAGCGTTGAATCGGCGTTGCAATCAAAATCTTTCTTGAAACAAGCAATACATCTGATGACTCAACTTTCGAGATATCGATGATCTGATACGTAATCCCTAAAGTCTCAAGCTGCACACGTAGTTGTTCTATCAATGCCAAGGTATGACCACTGTAGGAATACAATAAGATTTGTACATCCATTTCCTCACCTTCTTTTCTCCTTTATCGTACTCCTTTTTCGGTAAAAAGAAAACAAAAAAAGAAGTGATTTGCTCTAGCGAATCACTTCTGAATGTCACCATGATTAATTCAATTTGCTTAGTTCAACCGCGATTTGAGCACCCAGCCTTGCATTGTTATAGACGAGTTGAATATTTGAATCCAAGCTTTCTCCACCGGTAAGCTCCTTAACTTTCGCTAGTAAGAATGGTGTACTTTCTTTGCCCTTGACGCCAAGCTCATTTTGTTCCTTTACCGCCTGGACAATCACACGATTGATCATATCGGCATCCATTTCATATTCGGTTGGAATTGGATTCGCCACCACAACACCACCTTGAAGCCGTAAATCCCACTTTGATTTTAATGCCACAGCCATTTCCTTAGCTGTATCCACCCGATAGTCCACTCCAAACCCACTCTTGCTTGTGTAGAACGCTGGGAGTTCGTCTGTTTGATATCCAACGACTGGAACTCCATGGGTTTCAAGATATTCTAGAGTCAATCCAATGTCCAAAATGGACTTTGCTCCGGCACACACGACAGCCACATCGGTTTGAGACAGCTCAATCAGGTCCGCTGAGATATCGAATGATGTTTCTGCTCCGCGATGAACACCACCAATACCACCGGTCGCAAAGACTTTGATTCCGGCAAGCTGTGCCAGAATCATGGTTGAAGCTACGGTCGTTGCTCCATTGAGTTTCTTAGCAATAATAAATGGAATGTCGCGGCGCGATGCTTTGACAACATCCCCGGCTTTGCCAAGCATCTCGATTTCTTCATGACTTAACCCGACTTTGAGTCTTCCATTTAAAATCGCGATGGTAGCAGGAATAGCTCCCTGATCACGAATTATCTGTTCAACAGTTAATGCGGTTTCTACATTCTTTGGATAAGGCATCCCATGAGAAATAATTGTGGATTCCAATGCAACCACTGGTTGGTTATTTGCCAACGCCTCTTTAACTTCTGTACTGATATCTAAATATTGCTCAAACATGCGTTATATCTCCTTTACTGTTTTTAGTAACAACTCTTCACTTAATTCTGAATGAATGGTATCCGGATGACTCAATGTTAGCATCGCAGCTGCCATCGCGGTTTTTACCGTTTCATCCAGCGTCAACTCTTTAACATATCCATAAACAAGACCCGCCATAAAGGCATCTCCTGCGCCTGTCGCATTGATCACTTGAGTGGGTATTGCCGGATAATCAACGAGTTGATCATCAACCGTGACACTGACTCCCTGACTTCCCTTACTAATGAATGTGCGATAAGCACCAATCTTACCTTCTTCATCACGCAACACGTCAGCTTCCAGCAAGTTTGGCTTAATGGTATGAATTCTGGTTACATGATTCTTCACTTTCACTGCCTTTGTGACAGACACGGTATCCACAAAGAAGGTTGTGGACGCATAGTTGGAAAGCAGATAATCCAGCACATCCTGTGACAAATTGGTATCCAACACCACGAGTACCGCATGTTCAATCAGCGATTTTTTGGATTTTAGCATGGAAACCGTCACTTGCTCGATAGCATCCATATGGTTAATCGCAACATGCAAATCTCTACTTTCATCCAGAATACTCAAATAGGTGGATGTGGCCTGCTGGGCAAGGACCACTGTATCACTCATAATCAAGCCAATGGATTGAGCGTGAGATAGCATCTTCTGTCCATATACATCATCCCCAATCGCACTAAGTAATCGGGTTTTTATTCCCAGTCGCGCACAATTCTCTGCGATATTTCGCCCAACACCACCCAATGAAATCTTCACTTCACCTACATTTGAATCATGCAGTCGCAGGCTTTGAGATGGAAATCCCTGAATATCGATGTTTGAACCACCGATAACCAACACATAGGGTTCATCCAATACCACATAGCCTTTGCCAAGAATCAGTCCCTTTTTCATCAGATTGGTGATATGCACCGCCACCGATGATCGGGTAATTCCTATCCGGTCTGCCAGATCCTGTTGTGAGATGGTTGGGTCATCTTTAATAATCGCCAATATCTCCTGCTCACGTTGTGTCATTAACTCACCGCCTTTATTTTTGCTTACTATGTAATCTAATGCTTATTATACTCCGTTTTCCTGGTTTGTCAACTCGTTTCACTTTTAAAAAAACTTTTTTCATAGAAAATGTTCAGGTCAAAGAATCTTCTCAGTATCGAAATATGAGATTAGTTGTGGTAGTATAGGAGTAGTATGATTTAAAAGGATACATATAGTTTGGTATTGACCATAGAAAGTGGTACAAAATGAGAGAACTGAATCAGTACATAAGTTTAATCTATCTGTTGCATATCGCCATAATCGTTTGGCTGTTATTTGTCTGGTTTAAGAAAAAATCAGAGTCAAACCATAACTTATTTCACTCAGCTTTCAGCAAAGAAATATCAACTTTGGTTAGAACCATGATTCTACTCATCCTTTGGATTCTTTACAGCAATGCGGCAACCTTAGCCATCTTAGCGCAACTATTCGAAAAATATAGATCACTCTTCTATCTATTGATATTCATCATCCTGCTTCAGAAACTCCTGTCACTCGCAAATAAAGTAGTTATCAGAATCTTAGATCACATTACAGCCAAAGCATATAAATAACATAGGAACTGAAGTCTTCAGTTCTTTTTTCTTCAGCTATGATTAGAAATACAGTCATATAATAAAAAAACCCACCGAAGTGAGTTTAGTTTTCAATGGCGTCCTCGAAGGGACTCGAACCCCTGACCGTGCGCTTAGAAGGCGCATGCTCTATCCAACTGAGCTACGAGGACATACCGCTGAATTATAATACCAAATAATTCTGTGATGTGCAAGGTAAAAAACAAAGAAGCATTAAATTACCAGATGGCACTAAATGGATGTCACACATATCAACTTAAATTAATAAATAGAAATGATACATGTTTTCACGCAATTTGATTCTTACATTAGGTGTCCAAACGACTAAAGGTGCTTGGTGTTTGTTGGTTTAAAATCCAGAGTTAATCCCAGTGCAGTTAAATACCTTTCAAGGGTTTTTAATGTGGGGGATATCAAACCGTTCTCGATCTTGCTTATTTCTGACTGTTTAATTCCAGACATGGCAGAAAGTGATTTCTGGTCAATTTTTCTTTCAAGTCTTGCTAGTTTTAATCTGATAGCAAAATCTACCTCTCTAGAAACCTCTTCATACAGCTTCTGATTTACACTTGGATTTTCATCTATAAAATCATCAAGCATTTTTTGTGTCTGAGTTTTCACTTATATATCCCTCCTTATATTCTTTATATCGTTTCCTTGCTTTCAAGAGCTCCCTACGTGGTGTTTTTTGGCTTTTTTTACAAAACCATGTGTAACAACAATGCAAGATCTTTGCACATGGTCACAGAAAAATATAACTCTAAATATATTACTGTCGTGTTTAACTCGGATTTCGAAAAGTCCATCTTTTAACGAATCTATGTCAACCACTATTAGCCCCATACGTTCAATACTTAGTAGAGTTTTTAGCACTTTGGCTCTTAATTTATCACTTGCATGGCTTAAAGACTCAAAAAACTCAACCTCATCAATATATTTTATGATGCATATCATTCTCTTCCCTCACAAATATTATATTGGTTTTAACCAATATTTCAAGTTATTTTTTGTACTTTACTTCCCAATAACTTTATACGTTGTCAACTTGAGAACTCCTCATCAAAATAGAACATCGTTTTGACTCTACCTTCAAATAAGATCAATGATTACAACTCAACACGCACAACCGTAACATCTTTCCCGTGATTCTCGATGGTTACAACCGCATAGCAAGGGCGTTTACCATCACGATTGTAATAGGTTGAACCAGGGTTGATTAGATGAACTCCGGAAATTTGGGTATGCTCAAATACGTGGGTATGACCAAAGACCACAATCCGACAGCCTAACTGATGTGCCTTGTTAACCAGTTTCTCCGCTCGTTTGAACATCAGAAACTGATGGCTATGAATCAGCAGTACCTTGAAGTTATCGTACTCTAGCACTCGCAGTTGTGGATGTGGATAATACATATCATTATTTCCCGTTACACTGACAAATGGGCGCAACTCATCTTCAGGCATCTCACTATCACCCGCATGAAGGAAAGCATCCGCATCCGGATGTTCACCAACAATTCGTTTTAACACGTCCCTACGGCCGTGATTATCACTGACAATGACTAATTTCAAATGGACTCACCTCTTCTTTGGAAAACACCGTCTCATCAACTTGAAACAAACGGTGAATCTGCTCTTTCAGATATGTTGGATGCTTGCTTGTTACAACCCAACTCTTGCCTTCAGCCAAAGTCTTCGTTGAGAAAAGATGAAGGATTGGATCAATGGAATCCATAGTCTTCACATCAAACACCGACTCAATCACCGGCTTGATAATCGGATAATGTGTACAACCAAGAATCAGCGTATCCAAAACACTCAACGAAGACAAAAGACTCCTTAAATACGCCTCAATCACTTGCACATCACTTAACGACTCAATCAAACCGACCAGTGGTTTAGCACTCACTTCCACCACATCCATTTCTGGATGCGACTTAGCAATGGATTGGGTATACGCACCGGAACGGACGGTCGCTTCCGTCGCAAGAACTCCCACCCTCTTCTGATGACTTAAGGGTGATACGGTTACATCGATAATACCATAAAACGTCATGTCCGCAAAAGTATGACGCAAGCTATCCAATGCATTACTGCTCGCTGTATTGCATGCCAACAGCACTTCCCTGATACCAAGTTGTCTCATCCAGCTCACATTTCCAATCATAATTTCAATGATTTCTTCCTTCGACTTATCTCCATAAGGGGCATGAATCTGATCCGCCAGAAACAACCACGACGAAGTCGGAAAACGAGTCTGTAATGCATGGTAAATCGAATAGCCTCCCAGCCCCGAATCCACAATGCCAATAGGTAACTGATTCATAGTTCCTCCTTCATCCTCTCTAAAAACTCCTTAAGATTCTGTGCAACCGCTCTGGGCAACACCTCAGACAATGCATCCACATCAGCTTCCTTGATGGCCCTTAAAGAACCAAAATGAGCGAGTAATTCCTTTTTACGCTTAGGACCAATCCCCTCAACCTCGTCAAGCAGTGAGCGAGTCATCGCCTTTGAACGAAGCTGACGATGATAACTGATTGCAAAGCGATGGACCTCATCCTGCATCGAAGCAAACAAGAGCATCAGTGGATCATCCGCAATTCCCTCAATGATCTCAAGTGACTCTAACACAATCCCTCGTGTCTGATGCTTCGAATCCTTAACCAACCCCACAACGGGCATGGTCAGATGCAACATCTGACGTATTTCTAAAGCTGCTGATACCTGCAACGCGCCACCATCCACCACAATGACATCCGGCATCCGGGTTTTCTCTTTTAATCCACGGACCAGCCGTCGATATAACACTTCTTTCATCGATTCCACATCATTATTTTCCTGATGCAACCGATACTTACGATAATCACTACGCTTCGGTTTTCCATCCTCAAAGACAACCATACCCGCAACCGTAAAACTACCTGAAGTATGCGAGTTATCAAATAATTCAATGCGATCTACCGAGTCCACGTGAAGCAACTCTTTAAGTGAAGACAAAGCGCGAACCTCAAAATCCTCCCGCTTCATCAGCGAATCAAATTTCACATCGAGCATCGTCCCCGCATTTTCACTGGCCATCGCCACAAGTTTCAACTTATCCCCACGCTGTGGGACAATAGCCTTCACGGATAATACCTCAGAAATAAGCGGTGCATCAATGATTTCCGGCAATAAAACTTCCTTAGGCTTAGGCTGACTCTGATAATACTGAATCAGATAGGAAGACAAAGCATCCGCATCATCCTCAATCGTCGACTTCATATACGTCGTCTTCTCAATCAGTTTTCCCTCACGAACCATAAAACCCACAATCGCAACCACACCATGCTTCGAAGCAATCCCAAAGACATCCTGATTGGACCTTCCGGACGCTTGAACAAACACATGTTCACTGATATGTTCAATCGCCTTCATTTTATCCCGAATGTCAGCGGCTTTCTCAAACTCAAGTAAAGACACGGCCTCTTTTAACTGTTGCTCCAGCTTGCGAATCTGAGCCTTATTATCACCACTTAAAAACGACACAATTTCATTCATCATACCCTCATACACATCTTCATCAATCTTGAACTGACATGGCCCTACACACTGATGAATGTGGTAATACAGACACACCTTTTTAGGCATCGTCTTACATTTGCGAATTGGATACAAATCATTCAGTAAAGCCATCGTGTCGCGTGCCGCCTTGGCATCTGGATACGGCCCAAAATACTTAGCCTTCTTATCCTTCTTCCGATCCCTCACCACCTGCAATCGAGGATACGGTTCATTTGAAATCTTAATATATGGATAAGACTTATCATCCATAAACATAATATTGAACCGCGGACGATGCTCCTTAATCAGATTAATCTCAAGAAGCAACGCTTCCTTTTCACTGCTCGTCACAATAATATCGAAATCCGCTACCTGGGAAACCATCTTCTGCGTTTTCCCATTATGAACCCCCGTGAAATATGAGCTCACACGGTTCTTAAGTTTTTTAGCCTTCCCCACATAGATCACTTCGTTATCTCTATTTTTCATCAGATAACAACCCGGAGCTAGGGGCAAACTTGAAATTTTCTCCTTAAACATACTAACCCTTAAACACGATGACCGTTGCTCCAACGCCACCTTCTCCCTGGCCACCCAAGCGTAACTCTTGAATCGAAGCATGATTCTTCAGTTTCTGCCAGATAGCTGTACGCAAAGCACCTGTCCCATGCCCATGAATAATCCGGGCTGTCTTAATTCGATGCAAAACACAGTCATCCACATACTTATCAACCACAACCAGCGCTTCGTCCACACGCAAACCAATGACATTGCACTCCAAAGCGATCGCTGTCATCGCACTTGAAACACTCGAACGGCTCAACGTTTTCTTTGCTTTTTTTACCTTCGCCTTAGCAATCTGATTTTTCTTTACGCGAAATAATTTGCCACTAATCGTCACGGACACCTGATTGCCACGAATCTCAACCACCTCACCCAGCTGATGAGTTGATAAAATCTGAACCTGATCCCCCACAACAATATCCGCATCTTCAACCACCTCAGCCTGCATCGACGATAACTCTTCAAGTTTCTTCATCGCTTCAATCCGCTGATGTGGTTTTTCGCTCTCTTTTAACTGCTCAAGATAAAGCATAGCTTCATCAAACAACTCATTCACAATTCCATCCGCTTTTTGCTTTGCTTCTTCAAGCAACTGTTCCTTTTCCTGTTCAAACTTCAGCTTCATCGTTTCCAATGAGCGAGCGGACTGATTTAACTGTACCTCCTTCTGAAGCAACTCTTCCTCCACGCGCTTCTGCTTTGCGATGGCCAACTCCAATTGCTCCATTAGACGTTGCTGATCTGTTTTGCCCTTTTCCTTCATAGCCAAGGAATAGTCAATAATTTCCATTGGAATCTCAAAGCGCTTCGCAATATCCAGAGCATAACTCTGACCCGCCAAACCTTCCACATACCGATACGTCGGCTGAAGTTTTTCAAGGTCAAAGGATACAGAAGCAAGCAGGATTTCCGGATGCTCGGTCGCATATACTTTCAATCGATTGTAATGGGTTGTAGACACCGTTTTTACCTGACGGGTACGCAGAAAGTCCAAAATTCCCATGGCCAGACTTTCTCCTTCCATCGGATCGGTCCCACCCCCAAGTTCATCAAGTAAGACAAGCGAAGAAGATGTGCAATGTTGCGTTATCCGCGCAATCTTGGACAAATGTGATGAGAACGTGGATAATGACTGGGCAATCGACTGATCATCCCCAATATCCACAAACAACTGATCAAACAGTTGAATGGAAGCTTCTTCTGCCAACACCGGAATACTGCAATAAGACATCAACGTAAACAGTCCCAAAATTTTCAGACTTACCGTCTTCCCACCCGTATTTGGACCAGTTATCAATAACATATGATACGGTGGCAGTAACCGATAGGTATTCGACACCACAGTCTTCGGATCAATCAGTGGATGTCTGGCATATTTGATATGGATTCCTTCATCCGCGATCGTCGTCATCACACCGTCATGAAGCTTGCCCCATTGTCCCTTGGCAAACACGGCATCAAGCTTACCCAATGTTTCTACGTTAGCCAGATACTGATCCGCCACAAGAGCAATCCGTTGAGTTACATCAATTAAAATACGCTCAATCTCTTCCTCTTCCATCGAAATAAGCATTTGCTTCTCATTATTTAGAGCAAGCAAAAAATCCGGTTCCACAAAGGCGGTTTGTCCAGATGCACTCTCCCCATGAATTACCCCTTTGAATTTATTTTTATCCGACACCCGAACCATCACGACCGTCCGGTCATGACGAAGTGTCGTCACTGTATCTGTTAGATGTGCCGCATTCGCCGACATAAACTGGTTGACAGCGCGAGAAATCTTCTCATCCATCTTCCGTAATCGTGAACGAATACTTGAAAGCTCAGGTGAAGCCTGATCAAGCACTTCATACTGATAAGAAAAACAGCGGTCGATATGGGCTGTCAGAGTAGAAGAAACCACTACGGAATCCAATACATCCCGAACCGAATCAACTTTCAACTCCACTTTATCCATAAACTGATTCATCGCCTTAACTGCATGACCCAATCGGCCAATATGAACCGCTTCTTCCACACTTACGATGCCTTGCTTCTTACTTTTAATCAAAGCAGAGGAAACATCACGAACGCCACCAAAAGGAAGCATGCCATAACGAACACAAATCGCCAATGCATCGCCTACAAGCTGATTTTCACGTTGAAGTTTTAACCGTGACATCAGTGGCTCCGATTCCAGAATCTGTTTTTTTCCAAGCGAAAAATGCGCAAGGGAAGCAATGCGCTGTAAGATTTCATCAAACTCCAAGACATGATAAACTTCAGGATTCATGATTGAAAACTCCTTCTAAAAATTCTGTAATATCCTCTTCGGACAAGCCTTGCTTCTCAAGCCATCTTCTCAGTGAAAACGCCTGTTCATCAGTTAACTCTTCATTGGAAAACCACTGTTGTAACGCATCATTTTCCTCAAAAGGCTCCTGCATCATTTGCAATACTACCGCATTGGCCTCTTTGATATAGCGAAGCCATGTCTGTTCAACCACATCATTCCCATTGGAAATCAGGGGGAAACTCAGGATAAGCAAGACAATAAGCATCCAAATCCAATAGCGGATAAATCCGAAAATCAGACCAAAAAATCCATTGATCGTTGATATGACCGGCAATTTACCAATGGCTTTGACAATCGGTCGAAACAAGGCAATTAAAATGGACACCACAATGAAAATAATGATAAACCAAATCACCGTATTGATTTGACGATTCAACGCAGTTTCAACCGGACTCCCTGACAAATCACCTAAATCCACCTGATACAACGTGAACAGATTGGCAAAAGGTGCAGAAAGCAGCCAAGCCAAAAATAAGCTCACAAACATACTTAACAACTGATAGAGTTGAAGTAAAAAGCCCTGCTTATAACCGATGTATAAAAAAAGTAGCCCCAATCCGATGATGAGTGGGTTAATCCACATAAAAAGTGACATTGGAATTTCCATTGTTTCACAACCTTTCTAGACTATCATAAAGCAAATTTACCAAATGTGCAATTCTATGGTAGAATGTATACGGTGATTTTAATGAAAACCTACACACTTACCGCAAGTGAAGTGCTCATCAGGAAGATTGAACATGTTTACGAGGATGAGATCGTTGATAAACCTATCCCTTATGGACGTTTATTCATCAAAACCGAGGGCGCTTCCTTAACCGTTTACACATCAAAAAAAATCGTCATTCAGGGGCCGAATGCTGATCAGGTTCTACAGATAATCGAAGGTTTATCTGACGAGCGCTTGGCTATCAAAACCGCTGAAACGAAGGGCGAAACCAATAAAGTCAAAACAGCGAGTCAGTACTCGACATTTTTTGCGCACGCAGGAAGCGATGAAGTCGGAACTGGTGATTACTTCGGACCGATAGTCGTCTGTGCTGCCTACATTGATAGTGAAAACAGTGTATCCGACCTTCCGATCAGAGATAGCAAACAGATGACAGATGATCTCGTCATGACCTTAGGCCCCACTCTAATGGAACGATTCAAATACAGTGTACTAATTCTTGACAATGTCAAATACAATCAGATGCACCAACGTTACAATATGAATCAGTTGAAAGCCATTCTGCACAATCAGGCATATATCCATTTATACAAAAAGCTCAACTTTAAACCCAAGAGCATCATTGATCAGTTTACCCCTGAAACATCCTATTATCGATATCTTCAGGATCAGAAGGAAATTGTTAAGCCACTTACCTTTGAAACCAAAGCGGAATCAAAGTATCTGGGCGTTGCCATCGCCGCCATCATTGCCCGATATCACTTTCTGATCTCTTTGCAAAAGCTGGAAGAAACCTTCCAAGTTAAATTGGTCAAAGGAGCTTCAGCTGCCGTCGATCAGGCAGCCGTGGAGATCATTAAGAAACATGGGATGCAGACATTGGCCAAAGTGGCAAAGATGCACTTTAAAAACACAGAAAAAGCCAAAGAAATGATTTAACCCCGAACATTGTTCGGGGTTTGTTATATATGGGTTACTTTTAGAATCGATTGCAACAGAATAAAGGCAATGGACACCCCACCAATACAGATAGCCATAATCAGATAAAACCCTCCCAATTGAAACATCGAGGGTGCAAGTAGACTTGAAAGAACACTTCCCACAGACATCGTCAGACTGACCATCGTCAGGTACGTCGATGGATGTTTCGGAGCAATGCGACTGGCCACAGGAAATATCAAACCCCAACCGGCATCAAAACTTAATCCGAAAAGAAATCCAAGAACAAAAATCATCGTAGACTGAATGGTCGTCAATCCCAGCAGTGAGATGGGCACAAGCAAAGTAGCTAACGTCATCATCCGCTTAAAGCCCAACGGTTTAACCAGGGTTAAAATGGATACCCCTGCCATAAAGGAACCAAAACCAATGACCGTATAGATCAGGGCAATGTTTGATGCATCATATCCGGATGATGTCAGATGAATACTG
>DOKQ01000055.1 GCA_003510215.1 Erysipelotrichaceae bacterium | reverse complement strand
ACAAAGGAAGAGCTGATTTTCCTAATGCTTAACTATATGCAAATTGATATGAAGTTATTTATGTATATGTTTCATCATTATATGGTGGAACAGGAGCGAGCGAAGATTAAACACGTATCTTAAAGAAATACGGATTTACGTATAAACGAACACTGTATTATAAATCAAACCAAAAAGCACTGACTACCATGGTTTTAGTGCTTTTTTTATGTTGTTAACGATGTTTTTGGTTTGCTTAACTAAATGATTGTGATTGCATGATAAATGATACCAATCAATGCACCGCTAAAAATGACAATGACTGAATCCACCTTGTATTTAATGAGTAGAAAAAGAGCAATTAGAGCACTAACTATAGCTGGATAGTTCAGGTTTTGCAACCATGGTATTGTAAAATCAGTTTCAAGGAAAATAGCACTTCCTCCAAGTGAGATAGCCGCAATAAGAATCAGAGAAACGATTGCTGGTCTTAGACCTTTTAAAATATCCTGGATGTAATATAAATTACTGTTTCTAAAAAAGAAGTAAGCCAGTAAGATCAAAAGGATAAAGGAAGGTGTAATGCTTCCAATGGTCGCAACAACTCCACCTAGTGGTCCTGCCACTTTAACTCCTACGAAAGTGGCAGCGTTGATCGCGATAGGTCCGGGAGTCATTTGCGAGATGGATGTAATATCCGCGAGTTGATGAAATGTAATCCACCCTCTCTGCTCAACAATGTATCGTTGAATCATAGGCATAACTGCATACCCTCCACCAAAACTGAACATTCCGATTTGAAGAAAAGTAATAAAAAGCTGTAGATAAATCATGATTACCACCATCCTTTTATTTGCCTACGGAGACCAAAGTAGGCATAGCCTGAAAAGCCACTCAGAAGAATTACTAGAGCTGTTGGGAGAAAATGAAAGTATCCCAGGATGAATGAACCAATCATGACGATAAGTCCGAAACGCTTTTTTTGCTGAAGGACGTTTCGACCCATATTAAATACCGCATAAGCCATAACGGCAGTGATCGATCCTCGCATCCCAATAAGAGCAGCTTGAATCCATGGGTTGGTAGCAAAGAGCTGATAAGCAAAGGAAATAGCTGTAATGATGATCAGTGGTGGTAACACTGTCGCGACTGCTGTAGTAAGTGCACCTTTGATTTTATGTGCTTTATATCCGATGAGAATGGAAGTGTTAACTGCCATAGCACCAGGTGAGGATTGGGCGATGGCAATGAGGTTAATCATTTCCTCGTCATCCATTAATGGGTATTTATTGACGAATGCATCACGAAGGATTGGAACGATCGTATAGCCTCCGCCAAAAGTTACAGCACTGATTTTAAAAGTTGTTAGAAATAGCTTAGTGAAGGATATTGACATAGTTACCACCTTTTAAGTATAGTGTAACATGGTTCTTTATATATTAAATATATTATTGATGTATAATATATATAACTAAATAGTTATGTGAGGTGAGCTATGTTACGAAAACTTGAAATATTTAAAGAGGTTGCCTTTGATTCGAGCATATCGAATGCGGCTAAACGATTGCATATGAGTCAACCTGCGGTAAGTGTTGCCATTAAAGAGTTGGAAGAGCAGTATCAATGTCTACTGTTTCACCGTGTTGGGAAACGACTGGTGATTACAGATAAAGGGAGCTGGTTATTTCAGCGAACTGTTGAACTGTTTGATCGAATGGATATGATGGAACAAAGGCTAAAGGAAGAACCCGAATTTCAGAAGTTGCGTGTTGGTGTATCCATGTCGGTAGGAAACACAATTTTTCCATCATTGGTTAAGGAGGTAGTATCAAGAGTACCGACTCTTGATATATATGCGCAAATTGAGTCCAGTCAAAACATAGAAGATAAACTGATTAAGAATGTGGTGGATATAGGCATTCTTGAGGGAGTTTCACAGGATCCGCGTTTAATCAGTCATGTAGCCTTTACAGATCGGTTCGTGTTGGTTGTACCAATCGACTATGATCATGAAGAAATCAGTTTAAAGCAGTTATCCTCATTAAAATTTTTAGCTAGGGAAAAAGGAAGTGGAACTCGCGAGTTAGTTGATGCAGTTCTATCCGCCAATGGTGTTCGATTACATGTTCAGTGGGAGAGTCACAGCGTTGAAGCCATTATTCAGGGAATCATTCATCACCTTGGGGTATGTATTCTACCATATGCACTGGTTAAGAATCAGATTGAACTCAATCAGGTCAAAACGTGTAGAATTCGAGGGTTATCTATTGAGCGAGTGGTAACTCTTGCCTATCATCGCGATAAGGATATGCAGGATATTGTCAGCGTTTTCTTGAAAAGTTTAAAATCACATGAAAATTTCACGTGAAAGTATGTGTTTAGAATGGTAAAATAGCGACGGTAGGTGATAAATATGCCAAGGGAAATTATGGGGAATATTATAGTGAATATTGCGATTTTGATGATTATCGCGTATTTACTCCCAAGAGCGTCTTTTTTCAGGCGCACTGTGTTTGAGCATCAGAAGAAAACGAGTGAGAAGATTTTATTAGG